>CAZGSW010000073.1:0-18649 GCA_964528635.1 uncultured Rhodoplanes sp.
ATGGCGCTGCCCGATTACAGCATGCGTCAGCTTTTGGAAGCTGGCGTTCACTTCGGCCATCAGGCCCACCGCTGGAACCCGAAGATGGGGGAATACATCTTCGGCACACGCAACAACATCCACATCATCGATCTCGCCCAGAGCGTGCCGATGCTCCACAAGGCACTCGAGGCGGTCAGCGATACCGTCGCCAAGGGCGGCCGCATCCTGTTTGTCGGCACCAAGCGGCAGGCGCAGGACGCCGTCGCCGAAGCCGCCAAGCGCTGCGCGCAATACTACGTCAACTCGCGCTGGCTCGGCGGCACGCTGACCAACTGGAAGACGATCTCCGGTTCGATCTCGCGGCTGCGCAAGCTGGAAGAGCTTCTCAATTCGAATGACAGCACGGGCTACACCAAGAAGGAGCGGCTCGATCTTCAGCGCGAGCGCGACAAGCTCGACCGCTCGCTCGGCGGCATCAAGGACATGGGCGGCCTGCCGGACCTGATGTTCGTGATCGACACGAACAAGGAAGACATCGCGATCAAGGAGGCACAGCGCCTCAACATTCCGGTCGCGGCGGTGGTTGACACCAACTGCGATCCCGACGGAATCACCTTCATCGTGCCAGGCAACGACGACGCGAGCCGGGCGGTGTCGCTGTACTGCGACCTGATTGCGCGCGCGGCGATCGACGGCATTTCGCGGGCACAGGGCGGAGCGGGCGTCGATCTCGGCGCCGCCGAGCGTCCCGTCGTCGAGGCCTTGCCGGAGCGCAAGGAGAAGGGCCTCGGCTTCGAGCCGCTACCCGGCCCACGCGGCGTTGCCGACGATCTCAAGAAGCTGCCCGGCGTTTCTCCGGCGATCGAGAAGAAGCTGCAGGATCTGGGCATCTTCCATTACTCGCAGATCGCGGAGTTCAGCCCCGAGGCTGCGCACAACGTTGGCGAAGAGGTGGGCCTGCCCGGCCGCGTGCAGGGCTGGGTCGCCAGGGCCAAGGAACTCACGGCCGAGTAAGCTGTGGCGCAGTCGGTCGGACAGCGCCGCTTTCCCGTAGCCGGAAGGACAAAGCACCAATGGCAAACATCACCGCACAGATGGTCAAAGACCTGCGCGAGGAGACCAGCGCGGGCATGATGGACTGCAAGGCCGCGCTCACCGAGACCGGCGGCGACTTTCAGGCTGCGGTCGACTGGCTGCGCAAGAAGGGCCTGTCGAAGGCCGCCAAGAAGGCCGGCCGCGTCGCCGCGGAAGGCCTGATCGGCGTTTCGGTGAAAGGCACCAAGGGCGTCGTGGTCGAGGTCAACTCCGAAACCGATTTCGTCGCGCGCAACGATCTTTTCCAGGGTCTGGTCAAGATGATCGCCAACGTGGCGCACGACGTCGGCACCGACGTCGAGACGATCAAGGCGGCCAAGGCGGGTTCGCTCACCATCGAGGACTCGATCTCCGACACGGTCGCCAAGATCGGCGAGAACATGACACTGCGCCGCGCCGCTGCGCTCTCGGTCAAGCAGGGCGCGATCGGCAGCTACATCCACAGCTCGGTGACCGACGGTCTGGGCAAGATCGGCGTGCTGGTGGCGCTTGAGTCGGCCGGAAAGGCCGACGAACTCGCCGCGCTCGGCCGCCTGGTCGCCATGCATATCGCTGCTTCGAACCCTCAGGCCATCGACGCCTCCGGCCTCGCGCCCGAGGCCGTGAAGCGTGAGAAGGACGTGCTGGCAGACAAGTTTCGTCAGCAGGGCAAGCCCGAGAACGTGATCGAGAAGATCGTGCAGTCCGGGCTGCAGACCTATTTCAAGGAAGTGACGCTGCTCGAGCAGCCGTACGTGCACGACGACAAGAAGAGCGTGGCGCAGGCACTCAAGGAAGCCGAAGGCAAGGTCGGCGGACCGATCAAGGTTACCGGCTTCGTGCGCTATGCACTCGGCGAAGGCATCGAGAAGCAGGAAAGCGATTTCGCGGCCGAAGTTGCTGCGGCAGCGAAGCCGAACTGAAGGGTCGCGGCACGCCGCGGGCGGGGAGGGCAAGCATGGCCAAGTCCAAAGCGGGCCGCTCCGCCTTCAGCCGCGTAGTCGTGAAGGTGTCGGGCGAAGCGCTCGCCGGACCGACCGGCTCCGGTATCCACCAGCAGACCATCGATGCCATCGCTGCAGATCTGGTGGCCGCGCGGAAGCTCGGTGTCACGCTCGCCGTCGTGGTCGGCGGGGGAAACATCCTGCGCGGAGTACAGGTCACCGGTAAGGGTCTGTCGCGCCCGACCGCCGACGCCATGGGCATGCTGGCAACCGTGATGAATGCCATGGTGCTTGAGGCCGCCATCGAGCGGCTCGGTGTGCCGGCAAGAACCATGTCCGCACTGGCCATGCCGCAGGTGTGCGAGGTCTATGAGCGGCAGCGCGCGCTGCGTCACCTCGACGAGCAGCGCGTGGTGGTGTTTGCCGGCGGAACCGGTAACCCGTTCTTCACAACCGACACGACGGCGGTCCTGCGCGCCGCAGAAATGGGCTGCGACGCGGTTCTCAAGGCCACCAACGTGGACGGCGTCTACAGCGCCGATCCGAAAAAGGACCCGTCCGCAAAGCGTTATGAACGCCTCACTCATCAACAGGCGCTGGATCAGAACCTGCAAATTATGGACGCCACGGCATTCGCCCTTGCCCGCGAAAACGGTACGCCTATCATCGTGTTTTCGATCCGCGAACCCGGCGCGATCGAGGCGGTCCTGCGCGGCAAGGCGCGCTCGACTACAGTAGGGGCCTGATAAAAGCCGGCGGCCGGCGCGACAATGCGCCGGCCCGAGCCGGCCGGAGGAGAAGGCCAGATGGCAACCGGCAGCTACGATATCAACGACCTCAAGCGCCGCATGCAGTCGGCCATAGGGGTGCTGAAGCAGGAGCTTGGCGCATTGCGCACCGGCCGCGCGTCGGCGCATCTGCTCGACCCGATCCATGTCGAAGCCTACGGCCAGAACATGGCGCTCAATCAGGTTGCAACGGTCAGCGTCCCGCAACCTCGCATGATCAGCGTCCAGGTCTGGGATCGTTCGATGGTCGGCGCCGTTGAAAAGGCGATTCTTGCGGCCAACCTCGGACTGACGCCCTCGACCGAAGGTCAGGTCATCCACCTGCGTGTGCCCGAACTGAACGAGGAGCGCCGCAAGGAACTCGTCAAGGTCGGCCACAAGTACGCCGAGACGGCGCGCGTCGCGGTCCGCAACGTGCGGCGCGACGGCATGGACGTGCTCAAGAAGCAGGAAAAGGACCACGCGATCAGCCAGGACGAGCACAAGCGGCTCGACGCAGAAGTGCAGAAGACCACCGATCAGGCGATCGCCGATATCAACCAGATGCTGGCGGTCAAAGAAAAAGAGATCATGACGGTCTGAACCTCGATGTCCCAGGCCAACGCACCGCTGCCTGCTTCCACCGAGCCGTTCGACGTACCGCGGCATGTCGCCATCATCATGGATGGCAACGGACGCTGGGCCGCGGCGCGCGGTCTGCCGCGATCGGAAGGACACCGGCGCGGGGTCGAGGCCGTTCGCAGGACCGTCCGGGCGGCCGGCGAGATGGGCATCTCGTACCTAACGATCTTTTCATTCAGCTCTGAGAACTGGGCACGTCCGGCCGCGGAAGTCCGCGATCTCATGGGACTGTTGCGGCGCTTCATCCGCAACGATCTTGCCGAACTCCATCAGAGTGGCGTGCGCGTGCGCGTGATCGGTGAACGCAGCGGCCTCGACCCCGAAATCCGCCGGCTGCTTGAAGATGCGGAATCGCTGACGCGCAACAACGATCATCTGACCCTGGTGGTTGCGTTCAATTACGGTGCCCGGCAGGAAATCGCCCGCGCTGCGGCCAAGCTGGCGCAGAAGGTGGCCGCGGGCGAACTCTCGCCGTCCGACGTCACCGCGGAACTGCTGGCAGACAACTTCGATGCCCCCGATATTCCGGACCCTGATCTCCTGATCCGGACCAGCGGCGAACAGCGTCTCTCGAACTTTCTGTTGTGGCAGGCAGCCTATTCCGAACTCGTGTTCATGCCGATCTACTGGCCCGACTTCGACCGCGCAGCACTCGAACAGGCCATCGTCGAGTTTCGGCGCCGCGAGCGGCGGTTCGGCGGATTGGCCGCCCGCGCCGGATCCTGATCGTGACGGGCATGGATCCGGCCAAACCCTCGGGTACCGCGCTGATAACAGAACGCGGCAATCTGGCGCTGCGGATCGCATCGTCCGCGGTGCTGGTGCCGGTTGCGCTGGCGGTGGCGTATTTCGGCGGCACCGTCTTTGTGCTGTTCTGGACCGCCGCTGCGCTCTGCGTGATCTGGGAATGGGACACGCTGGTATGCGCTCACGAGAAGAACCCGGTGCTGACCATCGGCGCCGTCGCGATCGCGGGGGCGGGGCTTCTGTTGATTCTCGGCCGCACCATGACGGTGCTGGCTCTGATCGCGCTCGGAATGATGGGAGCCGCAACGCTTGCGTCCCGGTCCTTGCGCGGCTGGTGCGTTGCCGGCGTTCTCTATGCAGGCTTGATCCTGGTCGGACCTGTGCTGTTGCGGCGCGATCCGGCGTTTGGCTTCCAGGCGCTGCTGTTCCTGTTCGCGGTGGTGTGGCTGACCGATGTGCTGGCCTATTTTTCCGGCCGGATGCTGGGAGGTCCGAAGCTCATGCCGAACGTGAGCCCGAAAAAGACATGGTCCGGTGCGCTGGGCGGAGCGGTCGGTGGAACGCTTGGCGGGACCGCGGTCGCCATGTATTTCGGTATCGCAAACCTGACGATGACCGCGCTGGTGGCGCTGTGCCTGTCGGTTGCCGCGCAGGCGGGTGACCTGCTGGAATCGTGGATAAAGCGACGGTTTGACGCCAAGGACGCAAGCTCGCTGATCCCGGGCCACGGTGGGGTGATGGATCGCCTCGATGGTTTTGTTGCAGCCGCTCTTGTTGCGATGCTGATTGGATTGGTCCGCGGGGGGACCGAAAATCCGGCAAGCGGGCTTCTGATCTGGTGACTTGATGGACGCGCCGAGTGCAAACACAGATGGCAGGGAAGGTGCGCCGGGCTCCGCGCGCAGCCTGACGCTGCTTGGCGCCACTGGTTCGATCGGTACGAGCACCATCGATCTGATCCGCCGCAATCCGGGCCGTTACCGCGTCGAGGCCGTCAGCGCCAACCGCAATGCCGCGGCATTGGCGGCTCTCGCACGCGATCTGGGAGCGCGATTTGCGGCGATTGCGGACACAGCGGCATACAACGAGTTGAAGGATGCGCTGGCTGGCAGCGGCATCGAGGCCGGCGCCGGCGAGGAGGCCCTGATCGAGGCGGCCGAACGCCCCGCGGAATGGGTGCTGGCCGCGATTGTGGGATCGGCAGGCCTGAAATCCGCTCTTGCGGCAGCGCGGCGCGGGGTCACCGTGGCGCTCGCCAACAAGGAATGCCTGGTCTGCGCTGGCGATCTTTTCATGCGCACGGCGGCCGAAGCAGGGGCGCGCGTGCTGCCGGTGGATTCGGAACACAACGCGATTTACCAGGCGCTCAAGGCCGGGCGCCGCGAAGACGTCGCGAAAATCATTCTGACTGCGTCGGGCGGTCCGTTCCGCACCTGGACGCTCGATGCCATGCGTGCCGCCACGCGCGAGCAGGCCCTCAAGCATCCGAACTGGTCGATGGGCGCCAAGATCACGATCGATTCGGCCACCATGATGAACAAGGGTCTTGAGCTGATCGAGGCTCACCACCTGTTCGAGATGGATGCCGGCGGGCTCGATGTGCTCGTCCATCCACAGTCGATCGTGCATGGACTTGTCGAATACATCGACGGTTCGGTCGTCGCGCAGCTTGGTTCGCACGACATGCGGATTCCCATTGCGTATTGCCTGGCCTGGCCCGACCGGATCGAGGGCCCGGCAGTGCGGCTGGACCTGGCTAAGCTTGCGAGCCTGACCTTCGAAAAACCCGACCCGGTGCGGTTTCCAGCGCTTGATGTGACCAAGCGTGCGCTGGAGATTGGCGGCGCTGCCCCGACAGTGATGAACGCGGCCAATGAGGTGGCGGTCGATGCCTTCCTGCACGACCGGATCCGCTTCACCGGAATCGTCGAGACCGTGGAGGCTGCCTTGGAAGCGGCTGAGGCACGTGGCGCGCTGGCCGCGCCCCGGAATATCGACGAGGCGGTCGCCGTTGACATTATGGCAAGATCGCTGGCGCATGACCGTTTGCGCGAAATAGCCGCAAAGGCATCCTAGAAGCGTTGCCGGCGTGGCGGCCGGGGCGTGGACGACCGGTCGGGCGGGGACAGAAGGCTATGGATTTCAATATCTTGGGTGGCCTTAGCGCGCTTGGGGGCGGCGTCACCGGCTACCTCATTCCGTTCCTGTTCGTGCTTACGATCGTGGTTTTCTTTCACGAACTCGGCCATTTCCTGGTTGCGCGGTGGTGTGGCGTCCGGGTCATGGTCTTCTCGGTCGGATTCGGTCCGGAACTGCTCGGATACACCGACCGGCACGGCACCCGATGGAAGCTTTCCGCCATCCCGCTGGGCGGCTACGTGAAATTCTTCGGGGACGAGAATGCCGCCAGCGTGCCGGATCAGGCCGCGGTGGCCGAGATGACAACGGAAGAGCGTCAGGTCAGCTTTTTTCACAAGCCGGTGGCGCAGCGCGCGGCTGTGGTGGCGGCGGGTCCGATCGCCAATTTCATCCTGGCCGTGGTGATCTTCGCTGCGGTCTTCTCCGTATTCGGCAAGCAATCATCGAGCGCGCGAATTGACACGGTGCAGCCCAACTCGCCGGCAGCGACCGCCGGTTTTCAGCCTGGCGACGTGGTTACCGCCATTGACGGCCGCCGGGTGTCCAGCTTCTCGGACATGCAGCGCATCATCAGCGCCAATGCCGACCAGACCATGCAATTCGCCGTGGACCGGGGCGGCGCGCCGCTGAAGCTCACGGCGACACCGGAGCTGCGCCGCGGCAAGGACGGGTTCGGCAACGCCTATTGCCAAGCGGTGCTCGGGGTCAGCCGCTCCATGACGCAGGCTGAGGTCAAACTGGAACCGGTCAACCCGCTGACAGCCGTCTGGCTCGGGGTGGCCGAGACCTGGTTCATCATCGACCGGACGTTTTCCTACATCGGGGGCATTTTCGTTGGCACGGAATGCGCCGACCAGCTTGGCGGACCGATCCGCATTGCGCAGATCTCGGGGCAGGTCGCCAGCATCAGCTTTGCCGCGCTGCTGGGCCTTACGGCCATGCTCTCCGTCTCGATCGGGCTTCTTAACCTGTTCCCGGTTCCACTGCTCGACGGCGGTCACCTTATGTTCTACGCGATCGAGGCTGTCCGGGGCCGTCCGCTGTCCGAACGAGCCCAGGAGACGGGATTCCGCATCGGACTGGCGCTGGTCCTGATGTTGATGATCTTCGCGACCTACAACGACATCCTTCATCTTTTTATGTCGTAAGGAACTCGAATGTCAGGGAAATTCCTGCGGGAAAGATCCGAATTGAGCGGTCTGGTTGTGTTGCGATGCGCCCAAAAGCCTGTACAAACTGGCGGCGGGGGACATCGAGCCAAGACCCGTTCGATCGGCAAAAAAGGTACATAAGGGCGCGTTGCGCATGATGTTGTGGTTGCGGTCGGTCAGGGGGCTGGGTCTCGGTGGCCTTGTCCTCAGCGGGATTGTGTTTGGCGCTGCGGTGGCCTCCATCGCGACGGCTGATCGTGTATGGGCACAGAGCACCTCTTCCATAGTCGTCGAGGGCAACCGCCGCGTCGAAGCCGACACCATCCGGTCCTATTTCCGGCCCGGGCCGAGCGGCCGGCTGGACGCCGTCACCATCGACGAGGCTTTCAAGGCGCTGTACGCCACCGGCCTGTTCCAGGACGTGCGGATCACGCCGTCGGGCGGCCGCCTGCTTGTGACCGTGGTCGAAAACCCGGTGCTCAATCGTGTTGTCTTTGAAGGCAACAAGAAGCTCAAGGACGAACAGCTCAATCTCGAGGTTCAGTCAAAGCCGCGGGGCACGTTGTCCCGTCCGCAAGTGCAGTCCGACGTCCAGCGCATCGTCGACATCTACCGCCGCAACGGCCGTTTCGACGTGACCGTCGTACCGAAGTTCATCGAACTGCCGAACAACCGCGTCGACCTGGTGTTCGAGGTCAACGAAGGCGACAAGACCGGCGTCCGGAAGATTGCCTTCGTCGGTAACAACTCGTTCTCCAACACCAGGCTTCGCGACGAGATCAAGACCTCCGAGACCATTCCGCTGATCGGCTTCCTGCAGTCGGCCGATATCTACGACCCCGACCGCATCGAGGCTGACCGCGATCTGCTGCGTCGCTTCTACCTCAAGAAGGGCTACGCCGACGTCCGCATCGTCTCCGCGGTCGCCGAGTACGATCCGCAGAACAAGGGCTTCGTCGTCACCTTCACCATCGACGAAGGACAGCGCTATCGCTTCGGCAAGGTCGAGATCATCTCCAACGTGCCGGCGGTCGACGCGAACACGCTTTACGGACGCCTGCGGGCGGGCAGCGGGCAGGTGTACAACGCCGAGGCCACCGAGAAATCGATCGAGAACCTGTCGATAGAAATCGCGCGGCGCGGCTATCCGTTCGCCGTAGTGCGTCCGCGCGGCGACCGCGACGCCGCCAGCGCCAGGATCAACATCGCGTTCGTCATTGACGAGGGCCCGCGCGTCTACATCGAGCGCATCAACGTCCGCGGCAACACCCGTACCCGCGACTACGTGATCCGCCGCGAGTTCGACATCGCGGAAGGCGACGCGTACAACCGCGCCCTGATTGATCGCGCCGAGCGCCGGCTCAAGAATCTGAACTACTTCAAGGTCGTCAAAATCACCAACGAAACCGGCTCGGCAGCCGACCGGGTCGTCATCAACGTCGATGTGGAAGAGCAGTCGACAGGCGAATTCTCGATCACCGGCGGATATTCGACCGCCGACGGATTCCTGGCCGAGGTCAGCGTCGCCGAACGAAACCTGCTCGGTCACGGCCAGTACGCCAAGGCGGCAGTCCAGTACGGCCAGCGCGCCCGTGGTTTCGAACTCTCGTATGCCGAGCCTTACTTCCTCGGCCACCGCATTCTGGTCGGCATAGACCTGTTCGCCCGGCAGACGCTGTCGTCTTCGTACTATTCCTACAACAACGAAACATTCGGCGGCGGCCTGCGAGGCGGATTCCAGTTGACCGAGGAGCTTTCGTTCCTGGCGCGCTACAACGCGTATACGCAGAAGATCACGCTGCCGACCTATCTCAACAACTGTGTTCTGTCGCCCAACGCACCGGGGAATGCTTGGCGCATGCCGGATTCCTCGCCGATTGCGGGCGGAACGGGCGTCAATCCGACCAGTGAGGCGATCATCAACGGCTTCACTCTCACGGATGGTACAACGTATACGAATTGCTACGCCGACGGCGAAGCGGGCCTCGCCGTCCGCCGCGAGCTGTCGCAAGGAACGGCGCTGGTGTCACTGGTCGGCTACACGCTGGCTTACAGCACGCTGGACAACAACCGCAATCCGACGAGCGGTCTGTATCTTGAACTCAAGCAGGACTTCGCGGGCGTGGGCGGCGACGTGAACTTCATCCGCTCGACCGCCAACATGCGCACCTACTACGAAATGTTCTCGGACGTGGTCGCAGTGCTTCACCTGCAGGGCGGCCACATCAGCAGCTGGGGCGACAAGGATCTGCGATTCCTCGATCACTTCCAGATGGGTCCGAACCTTGTGCGTGGTTTCGCCCCCGCCGGTCTCGGTCCGCGCGATCTCTCCACCGCATCCCGGGATGCGCTCGGCGGCTCGATGTTCTGGGGCGCCAGCGTCGAAGCGCAGTCTCCGATTCCCTTCCTGCCGCGGGACCTCGGCATGAAAGCCGCTGTCTACGCCGACATCGGCTCTCTGTGGAACTACCAGGGACCGACGAGCTGGAGCGTCACAGGCGAAACCGTTTCGGGCTGTGCGCCCGGTTCGCCCGGCTATCCATGCCCGATCGACAACGGCATGAACATCCGCGCATCGGTCGGCGCCGGTCTGATCTGGAACTCGCCGTTCGGACCTCTGCGTTTCGACTACGCGGTGCCGTTGATGAAGCAGAGCCAGGATATCGTGCAGGAATTCCGGTTTGGTGGTGGCACCAAGTTCTAGTCCTCCATCCTGACGCGGCGCTGGGGCATGGGCGAGCCGATTTTCTTCAAGCGCAGCGCAGGAATGACAGTCGGCGAAATCGAGAAGCTGACCGGGGCGCAACTGCGTCCCGGCACCGATCGCAGCCGCCGCGTCAACGATGTGGCTCCGCTGGACCGGGCAGGACCGGCGGAACTGACGTTCTTCGAAAACTCCAAGCACGCAAAGGCGGCCTCCGCAACGCAGGCCGATGCCTGCGTGACGACCGATGAACTGGCCACGCACATACCGGACTTCGTCGCTGTTCTGTGCTGCGCCAACCCGTACCGCGCTTTCGTCGTCGTCGCTCGTGCCCTGTTTCCGGATGCAACCAGACCGTCCTCGCTCTTCGAGCCCGAGGGTACCGCCACGGGCGCTCACGTCCACCCGACCGCCAGGCTGGAGAGCGGCGTCGCCATCGATCCCGGCGCGGTGATCGGACCGCGCGCCGAGATCGGCGCGGGAACGGTCATCGGGGCCGGCGCAACAATTGGCGCCGACGTCCGGATCGGACGTGACTGTTCAATCGGGCCCGGCACCACGATCGGTCACGCCCTGATCGGCGACCGTGTGATCGTGCATGCGGGTGCCCGCATCGGCCAGGACGGATACGGCTATCTTCAAGGATCGAAAGGGCATGAAAAGATCCCGCAGATCGGCCGTGTCATCGTGCAGGACGACACCGAGATCGGGACCAACACCACGATCGACCGGGGCAGCTTTCGCGACACCGTCATCGGCGAGGGCAGCAAGATCGACAACCTGGTGCAGATCGGCCATAACTGCATGATCGGGCGGCACTGTATTCTGGCCGGCCAGGTCGGTATTTCCGGCAGCGTCACCTTGGGTGACTACGTCATGCTCGGCGGCAAGGTGGGGATCGCCGATCATGTAACGATCGGAGAGGGCGCCGTGCTCGCAGCAGGCAGCGCCGTCATGTCGAATATCCCCGCCGGAGCAAAGTGGGGCGGCCATCCGGCAAGTCCGGTGCGCGACTGGCTGCGCGGTGTCGCAACGCTTCGGTCGCTGGCCAGACGGGATTTGTCGGCACGCGCCGGGGACAGGACTGACAGAGGCGGGGCATGACGGACGGCACGCTCGACACGATCGGTATCCGGGACATCCTGGAAATGCTGCCGCACCGGTACCCATTCCTGTTGGTCGACCGGATCACCGACATCCGGGCGGACGAGCACGGCATCGGCATCAAGAACGTCACCTACAACGAGCCGCACTTCATGGGGCATTTTCCCGGCAATCCGGTGATGCCCGGCGTTCTCGTGCTCGAGGGGCTGGCCCAGACCGGCGGCATACTCGCCATCCACCACCGAAAGAAAGATCATCCGCCTCCCAAGGCTGTCTATTTTCTTACGATCGACAAGGCAAAGTTCCGAAAGCCGGCACTCCCCGGAGACGTGCTGGAATATCACGTCAACCGGATCGCCCGGCGCCGCAACATGTGGTGGTACCGCGGCGAAGCGAAAGTCGCCGGTGAACTCATCGCCGAAGCCGAACTCGGCGCCGCCCTCATCGAGTCCTGACGTGCCGCGCATTGACCCCAGCGCACGAGTGGCCGACGGCGCACGGCTTGCCGATGACGTCGAGATCGGACCGTTTTGCATCGTCGGTCCGCAGGTGCAGCTCGGAAAGGGCGTACGGCTGGTGTCGCACGTCTCGATCTCCGGAGTCACGACCGTCGGCGAGCGCGCGACCGTCTATCCTTTTGTATCGCTCGGCACCGCTCCTCAGTCCACGGGCTACCGCGGCGAGCCGACCCGGCTCTCCATCGGAAACGATTGCCAGTTTCGCGAAGGTGTCACAGTCAGCACCGGCACCGTTAAGGGCGGCGGGATCACAACGGTCGGCGATCGCTGCTTCATGATGGCAAACTCACATGTTGCGCATGACTGCAAGGTCGGCGACGACGTGATTTTCGCCAACTGCGCCACGATCGGAGGTCACGTCGTGGTAGGATCGAACGTTTTCATCGGCGGGCTTGCGGCCGTGCATCAGTTCAACCAGATCGGCGAGGGAGCCATGATCTCGGGTTGCAGTGGTGTGTCTTCCGACGTCATTCCGTTCGGCTTCGCACTGGGGGCCGATGGCGCGCGCCTTCGCGGATTGAATGTCGTGGGGCTCAGGCGTCGTGGCTGCTCCCGCTCCGACCTGCATCGCATTCGCGAAGCCTACCGCTTTCTGTTTCACGGTTCGGGGGCCTTCTCCGAACGGATAATTTCCGCTCAGGAGCGCTTTGCAGGCGACCCCATGATCGACCGGATCCTGGACTTCATTCGCACCAAGCGTCCCAGGCCACTGATGATAGCGGATACCGGCCCCGATCTGGCCGAACCGGCATGACCACCCGCGGCCCGGACGCGACTTCGGGCGCGGGGCCGCTGGCTGTCATATGCGGCGGCGGAAGCCTGCCATATGTCGTCGCCCGCGCGGCGCAGAAACACGGCAGGAGGGTCATTCTGTTCGGCTTGCGCGGATCGGCCAATCCTGACTCCATGCCGGAGTTCGAGCATCATTGGGTCGATCCGTGGAAATTCAGCGGCTTTCGGCGTGTGACGAAAGCCGCCGGCTGCCGCGACGTGGTGCTGATCGGCAGTGTCATCCGGCCGGCATGGAAGGATATCCGGGTCGACTTCGGCACTCTCGGATTACTGAGAAGGTTTGCGGGCGCGTTCCGCAGTGGCGACGACGGTCTGCTGTCGCAAGCCGCGCGGGTCATGGGGGAGCTCGGGTACCGGGTGATCGGTGCACATGAAATCGCACCGGAGATTCTGATTCCTCACGGCGTGCTTGCCGGGTTACGGCCGTCCGGCACCGATCTCTCCGACATCGCGCACGCATTGAAACTCCTTGCTGCGACCGGCCCGTTCGATGTCGGACAGGCGGCCGTGGTATGCGACGGTCGCGTGCTCGCAATCGAAGCCGCGGAAGGCACAGATCAGATGCTCGTGCGCCTTGCCGAGTTGCGCACCAGCGGCCGTGTGCGTGCGAGGGCTGGCGGCGGCGTGCTGGTCAAGGCGCCCAAACCGGGACAGGATCGCCGGCTGGACCTGCCGGCAATCGGCCCCGTCACCGTCGAACATGCTGCCGCGGCCGGGCTGGCCGGTATCGCCGTGATCGGGGAGTCGACGGTCGTGGCCGAGCCGGAGCGGGTGGCGGAGACCGCCGATCGCGCGGGCATTTTCGTCGCCGGCGTGGATGCTGACGGGATGCTGCCATGACAGCCAGCGCCTCCGCCGATGCGGGACCGCTGAAGCTGTTTCTGGTTGCGGTGGAGGAATCCGGCGACCAGTTGGGAGCGGCGCTGATGCGCGCGCTGCGTCAGCGGCTGGGTTCCAAAGTCGAATTTTCCGGGGTCGGGGGCCGCAAGATGCAGGCCGAGGGACTTGCCAGCCTGCATCCGGTGGACGACTTCACGATCATCGGAGTGTCCGCGGTTCCGCGGCTATTGCCGCTTGCCTGGAAACGGCTCCGGCAAACGCTCAAGGCTATCGATGAACTCAAGCCGCACGGTCTCATCGTTATCGACAGCCCGGCCTATTCGCTCTGGGTCGCCTACTTCGCCAAGCGGGCCAACCCGGCGATGACAGTGATCGACTACGTCTCACCGTCGGTGTGGGCCTGGCGGCCGGGGCGCGCACGTTCCATGCGGGGCTACGTCGATCACGTGCTGGCTCTGTTGCCGTTCGAGCCGGACGCCCACCGCCGTCTGGGCGGACCGCCATGCAGTTACGTGGGTCATCCGATCGTTGAGCAGGCGGCCTCCTTTCGTCCGGACGAAGCCGAGCGCCAACGGCGCGCTGCTGCGCCGCCGGTGATTCTGGCGCTGCCCGGAAGCCGCAGCGGGGAGATTGCGAGGCTCGCCGGCATTTTTGGCGAGGCCATCGGCCTGACCCGCGACCGCCTTGGGCCCATGGAAGTGGTGGTCCCGGCGCCGCCGCATCTGGCAGACCGTGTGCGCGAACTCACCTCGTCATGGCCCGTCATCCCGCGGATCGTCACCGATCACTCCGAAAAGCTCGCGACCTTCCGGATCGCCCGGGCGGCGCTGGCCAAATCGGGCACGGTGACGCTGGAACTGGCGCTGGCAGGCATTCCGATGGTTGCCGCCTACCGTGTGTCGGCTTTCGATGCCTTCATCGCGCGACAATTGATCAGGGTGCCGTCGGTGATCCTCGCCAATCTGGTGATTGGCGAAAACGTCGTGCCCGAGCTTTTGCAGGAGAACTGCACGCCGCCGCGGCTCGCCGAGGCGCTTGAGCTCCTCATTCGCGATACGCCGGATCGTCAGCGCCAGATCGAGGCATTCAACCGGCTCGACGAAATCCTGCAGATCGGGGCGGCGGAACCGGCACGCCGCGCGGCCGACATCGTCATCGCTGAAATCGGCCGCCTCTGAGCCGACAAAAAAAGGGCGCCTCACAGGGCGCCCTTTTCACGGATGCAAGCAGGATCACTTGCGCCGGGAGATCGGCACGTAGTCGCGCCGCGGCTCGCCGGTGTAGAGCTGCCGGGGACGGCCGATCCGCTGGCCCGGATCTTCGATCATTTCCTTCCACTGTGCGATCCAGCCGACCGCTCGCGCCAGCGCAAACAGCACGGTGAACATCGTGGTGGGGAAGCCCATCGCCTTGAGGGTGATGCCCGAATAGAAGTCGACGTTCGGGTAGAGCTTCTTTTCGATAAAATACTCGTCGCTGAGCGCGACCTTTTCCAGTTCGATCGCCACCTGAAGCAGCTGATCGTCCCGGTGGCCGAGTTCGTTCAACACTTCGTGCGCCGTCTTCTGCATGATCTTGGCGCGCGGATCGTAGTTCTTGTAGACGCGATGGCCGAATCCCATCAGGCGGAAGCCCGAGTCCTTGTCCTTGGCGCGCTTGACGAATTCGGGCACGCGATCCGGCGTACCGATCTCGCCCAGCATCTTGAGCGCGGCCTCGTTGGCGCCACCGTGAGCGGGCCCCCAAAGCGCCGCGATGCCGGCTGCCACGCAGGCAAACGGATTGGCGCCCGTCGATCCGGCCAGACGCACCGTCGATGTCGATGCATTCTGCTCGTGATCTGCATGCAGAATGAAAATGCGATCCATCGCACGTGCGAGCACTGGGTTAGGCTTGTAATCCTCCGCCGGCACGGCAAAGCACATCCGGAGGAAATTCGTCGCGTAGTCGAGGTCGTTCTGCGGATACATGAACGGCTGGCCGATCGAATATTTGTAGGCCATGGCCGCCAGCGTCGGCATCTTTGCGATCATCCGGATCGACGCGATCATGCGCTGCTGCGGATCCGAGATATCCGTGGAGTCGTGGTAGAACGCCGACAGGGCGCTGACACTTCCCGTCATCACCGCCATCGGATGGGCATCGCGGCGGAAGCCCTGGTAAAAGCGGCTCATCTGCTCGTGAACCATCGTGTGGCGGGTCACCCGATAGTCGAAATCCGCCTTCTGCGTCGCGGTCGGCATTTCCCCGTAGAGCAGCAGGTAGCAGGTTTCCAGGAAGTCACCGTGCTCGGCGAGTTGCTCGATCGGCACGCCGCGATAGAGCAGGATGCCTTCGTCGCCATCAATGTAGGTGATCTTGGATTCGCAGGCCGCGGTCGAGGTGAAGCCTGGGTCGAAGGTGAACATGCCGGTCTCGGCATAGAACTTCCCGATGTCCAGCACGTCAGGCCCGATCGAACCCGGATAGATGGGAAACGACCAGCTCTTGTCGCCGACAGAGATCTTGCCGGTCTTGATGTTCGCCCCGGTTTTGTCGTTCATTCTCAAGCCCTCAATAACGGCGGCACGCCGATTTTTTGGGTAGCCCATCCTTAGGTGCGCTGCAAGATAGGCGATCCGCGGGGCTGCCCACCAAAGCGGCAAAGGGGGCCGTTTCGTGCGGATTAAACCTCAATCCTGCGATTGATCCCTCAACCGGGCCAGGCTCTCGCTGCGGCCCAGGACCGCCAGCACGTCAAAGATCGGCGGCGACGTGGTCCGCCCCGTCAGGGCGGCCCGCAGGGGCTGGGCGACGGCGCCAAGCTTCACTCCGCGGGCCTCGGCGAATGCCCGCACCTCGGCCTCGGTGGCAGCCGCATCCCAGGTCTGGCTGGCCTCAAGCTGCGGCAGCAGGGCGGCGATCAGTCGCCGCCCGTCCGGCGTCAGCAAGGAAGCAGCGCCCGGCTCGATCGGGAGAGGGCGATCAGCCCAGAGAAAGCCGGCTGCATCGACCAGTTCCACCAGCGTCTTCGCCCGCTCTTTCAGACTGGGCATGGCGGCCAGCAGCCGGGAACGGACCTCCGGCGTGATCTTCGACTGGATGGATGGTCCGTTCGGCAGGTACGGCAGCACCCCCTCGAGCGCCGCCACCAGGTCGGCGTCGGGGCTGGTCCGCATGTAGTGGCCGTTCAGGCTCTCCAGCCGGGCGAAATCGAACCGGGCCGGCGACCGGCCGATCTGCGGCAGGTCGAACGCGGCCACCATTTCCTCGGTCGAGAAAATCTCCTGGTCGCCATGCGACCAGCCCAGCCGCACCAGATAGTTCCGCAGCGCCGCGGGCAGATAGCCCATGGCGCGGTAGGCATCTACGCCGAGCGCACCATGGCGCTTGGACAGCTTCGATCCGTCCGGTCCGTGGATCAGCGGGATGTGCGCCATCACCGGCACGTCCCAGCCGAGCGCCTCGTAAATCTGCTTCTGCCGGGCGCCATTATTCAGGTGATCGTCGCCGCGGATGATATGGGTCACCCCCATATCGTGGTCGTCGACAACCACGGCCAGCATGTAGGTCGGTGTCCCGTCGGAACGCAGCAGGACAAAGTCGTCGAGATTCTCGTTCTGCCAGGAGACCCGGCCTTGCACCTGGTCTTCGATGGCTGTTGCGCCCGCAAGCGGCGCCTTGATCCGGACCGTCGGTTTCACGCCCGCCGGCGCCTCGGCGGGATCGCGGTCGCGCCAGCGGCCGTCGTAGAGCCGGGTCTTTCCCTCGGCCCGCGCGCGCTCGCGCATCTGCTGCAGTTCCTCTGGTGAGGCATAGCAGCGGTAGGCCCGGCCGCTGTCGAGAAGCTGCTGCACCACCTCCTGGTGACGCGCCACCCGGGAAAACTGGTAGATCGTCTCGCCGTCCCAATCGAGGCCGAGCCACGACAGTCCGTCGAGGATCGCGTCGATCGCCTCCCTGGTGGAACGCTCGCGATCGGTGTCCTCGATGCGCAGCAGCATCCTGCCGCCGCGTCCGCGCGCGTACAGCCAATTGAACAGCGCGGTCCTTGCCCCGCCGATGTGCAGGAAGCCGGTCGGGGAGGGGGCGAAGCGGGTGACGACGGGAGCGGTCATGTCCGAAGATTGGGGTGCATCGCGATCGCTCAGATAGCGCGGAAACAGGCAGAACAAAAGCCGTTCCGCATCGGCTTCAGGTGGGCTTGGCTGACAGGCGCGGATTTGCCACATAGGCCGCATCAGCGACGGGATCATGGCGATGACGGACGGAGATGCTGCGGAGACGGGTCGCGACTTCATCCGCGACATAGTTCAGGCCGATCTCGCCGCCGGGCGTCACCAGGCCGTGGTCACCCGTTTTCCGCCCGAGCCGAACGGCTACCTCCATATCGGCCATGCCAAGTCGATCTGCCTCAATTTCGGCATTGCCGAGGAGTTCGGCGGCCGCTGCCATCTGCGGTTCGACGACACCAATCCCACCAGGGAAGAACAGGAATACATCGATGCCATCCAAAGCGACGTTCGCTGGCTCGGCTTCGACTGGGGCAGCCACCTCTACCACGCCTCGGACTATTTCGAGCGGCTGTACGGGTGGGCCGAGCTTCTGATCAAGGCCGGCAAGGCCTATGTCGACGACCAGTCTCCTGAGGACATGCGGGTGGCCCGCGGCACCTTGACCGAGCCCGGCCGAAACAGCCCGTTCCGCGACCGCGGCGACGAGGAAAACCTCGACCTGTTCCGGCGAATGAAGGCCGGCGAATTCCCCAACGGCGCCCGGGTGCTGCGCGCCAAGATCGACATGGCCTCCGGCAATATCAATCTGCGCGACCCGGTGCTGTATCGCATCCTGCACGCGACACACCCGCGCACCGGAGCGGCCTGGAAGATTTATCCGAGCTACGACTACGCACACGGGCAGTCGGACGCGATCGAGCATATCACCCACTCCATCTGCACGCTCGAGTTTGAAGATCACCGACCGCTGTACGACTGGCTGCTCGAGCAGCTTCCGGTGCCTTCGAAGCCGCGGCAGTATGAGTTCGCACGCCTGAACCTGACTTATACGGTGCTCTCCAAGCGCGTGCTCACCACCCTGGTCCGCGACGGCCACGTCAACGGCTGGGACGATCCACGCATGCCGACCATCGCAGGACTGCGCAGGCGTGGCGTGCCCCCCGCCGCAATCCGCGACTTCGTCAAACGTATCGGGGTGGCAAAGGCCAACAGCGTGGTCGATGCCAACGTGCTCGACTTCTCGATCCGGG
>CAZGSW010000074.1:0-2681 GCA_964528635.1 uncultured Rhodoplanes sp.
ATGCACATCGTGAAGAACCGCGGCGGCGTGCAGGGCGCGCAATACGGGCCGGGCAAGACCGACTCCGGCCTGCTGGTCGATGCGACGCGCAAGCGTCCGATGCCGCCGCTGGCGCTGCCCGGCCGCGAATTCATGGAGCATGCGCGCGAACTGTGGAATGAACTCGGATTGCCGCCGCTCAATGTGCAGGCGCCGTGGCACGGCTACACCCTGGAGGACTGGACCGAAACCTGGGAGCAGTACGCCCGCCGCACCGTGGAGGGCGACTGGGAGCGCACCGGCCGGGAAACGCTGCTGCGTCAGCGCAGCGACAAGATGCCGGAAGCGCCGGTGCGTCCAGGTCAGAATTCAATGGACGATTGAGTGTGCTTTCGCTCCGCCTCATCCTGAGGAGCCGCGCAGCGGCGTCTCGAAGGATGGGGCGGCCTCGCCCTTCGAGACGGCGGCTTCGCCGCCTCCTCAGGGTGAGGCCGGGATAGAACCGAGTTCTTGTGGGAGTTATCGCTATGCAAATGCCAGGCTTCACGCGCAGCACGATCAGGACCGGTGGCGCCGAGATCGTCACGGTCACCGGCGGCAAGGGGCCGCCGCTCCTGCTGCTGCACGGCAATCCGTTCACGCATCTGTCCTGGCACAAGTTCGCGCCGCGGCTCGCCGAGCAGTTCACGGTGGTGGCGACCGATCTGCGCGGCTACGGCGACTCCTCGAAGCCGCCGGCCGGTCCCAACCAGGAGAACTATTCGTTCCGCGCCATGGCGCAGGACCAGATCGAGGTGATGGAGCAGCTCGGCTTCCGGCAGTTCATGGTGGCGGGCCACGACCGCGGCGCCCGCGTTGTGCACCGCATGTGTCTCGATCATCCCGATCGCGTGGAGCGCGCCGCGATCCTCGACATCATTCCGCAGCACCACCTGTTCAACAACATCAACAAGAGCTGGGCGACGTTCTCCTGGCACTGGTTCTTCAACATCCAACCGGCGCCGATGCCCGAGAAGCTGATGGGCGCCGACCCCGACTGGTTCATCGAATACAAGCTGACCAAGACCAAGCAGGGCGTGAGCTTCTTCGGCAAGGAGGCGATGGAGGAGTACAAGCGCTGCTTCCGCAACCCGGAGACGATCCGCGCCATCTGCGAGGACTACCGCGCCTGTGCCGGGATCGATCTCGAGATGGACACAAAGGACTTCGAAGCGGGAAAGAAGATCACCCGCCCGGTGCTGATCCTGTGGGGTGCGACCGGCAACGTCGGGCGCAACAGCCGCCCGTCGGCGGGCGAAATCTGGCAGCGCTACGCCACCGACATTCGCGGCGCCAGGGCGCTGCCGTGCGGCCACTATCTCTCGGAAGAGGCTCCGGAGGAGACCTACGCGGAACTGCGTGACTTCTTCTCCGGCCCGATCTGATCGCCGACGCCTACGACGGGATGACCGCTGGCGCGCCGAGGAAGTTGCTCACCGCGTACCACAGCAGATGGCGGTTCTTGCCATAGCCCGGGCTGTGCGCGGTCTCCGGCAGGATGGCGAACTGGCGGTCCGCGTTCGGGAGCTGCACGAAGAAGTCGAGCAGGTCCTCGTCGGTCGAGTTGCCGTCCCAGACGCCGCGCAGCATCAGCACGGGGGAGAGCACCTTCTTCGGATCGACCTTCGGCAGGTTCACCGCCATGTCCAGGTACGTGCCGGTCGGGATGGTGTCGCCGAACGGCGCCTCGGCGGCGACGAGCGCCTCCGGCACCGCCGGATCGACCGCGCCGGGGTGCCCGTCGCGCGTGAAGATGGACCGGATCATGGCGGCGTCGCGCTTGCGGCGCGGATTGGCGCGCAGTTCGTCGGCCCGCGCCTTGCGCCGCGCCATCTCCGGTGAGCCGGTGCCCTTGTAGGTGAAGGCGCACAGGATCAGGCGGCCGACCCGTTCCGGATGGGCGTTGGCGTAGGCGCCGGCGCGGATCGCGCCCGAAGACGTTCCGTAGAAGTGCAGCCTCTCGACGCCGGTTTCTTTCACGATGACGGGCACCGCGGCGCGCAGATCCTCCACGCCGCTGTCGATGTCCGAATTGTTGCCGGACGACTCCGAGAGACCGTAGCCGTCGTGATCCATGGTCCAGACGTCATAGCCGAAGCGCGCCATGACGTTCATGAACGAATATTCTTCGTCCCCCGGCACATCGAGGTCGTACGAGGAGCGCGTCGAGTTCGACGAGCCGTGCACCATGAACAGCACGGGCTTCGGCGGCTCGCCGGGCTTCGGTGCGCCCAGGCGCTTGCGCCAGATGTTCAGTTTGGTGTCGCCCTTCCGGGTCCAGTATTCGGCGCTCCAGATATCGTCTTTCGCCTTCTTCATCTGAATTTGAGCCGAAGTGTTTGCCGACATGAATGTCTGCTCCTGTCCCGATCCGATGCGAGGATTTGTCCGGGCGCATGCCGCGGACCGCGATCGGCCGGTATTTGCCGCGCAGAGCCGGCCGATTGCAACAGGGCGGAGGGCCCGGGAGGCCTGCTTTTCCGGCTATCCGGCATTCCGGCGGGATGGTAGCTTTGTCCGTGGTCTGTTCTTCCACCGACATGGGGGTACGCAATGAATAGGCTCGTGATCCTGTCCGCTTCGGCTTTCGCGCTGGTGGTATTGAGCGCACCGACTCACACGGCATCCGCTCAGGACAAACCCTTGCTTCAGATGGCACAGGC
>CAZGSW010000074.1:2781-9693 GCA_964528635.1 uncultured Rhodoplanes sp.
GCAGCCGGCCAGCAGGGCGGCATGCCTTCGGCCGATGATGTCGGCAAGATGAAGAAGCGCGCCCAGTCGAAGAAGAAGCCGTCCAAGAAGGAAATGGAACAGATCAAGCAGCACGTTCCCAAGGAATATCACCAGTATCTGAACTTCCGCTGAGCGTTGCGGCCTTCGCAGCAGGCCTCCCGCCACCGCGGTGTTCTTGCGGCGGTCAGTGGACGGTGAACAGCTCTTCCACCGTGTAGCGGCGCGGCACCATCCGCTGGTCGACCGCAAACTGCGTCATTGTTTCGAGCGCCTTGCGGTTCGCCTCGATGCCGAACGGAAACGGGTCGCCGACCACCTTGGCGTTTTCCGCCGCCGCCCTGTCCCATGACGACAGGCGCGCATTGCCTTCGATGTCCCTGAGATAGACGGCCTTCGCGGCATCGAACGCGCCGGCGATGTCGTCCGCCAGCCACCGCGAATCCTTCAGGATTTCGTTTCTGACGACGACGCCGTGGTTGATCGGATAGACGCCGGTGCGCCGGTAGTAGTCGTATGCCGCGTTTTTCGGATCCGGAATGAGCGGCCTGATTTGCGACGGGTCCGCCTTGATCTCGCCGATCGCGGCGTCGATCTCCCGGTTGATCAGCAGTTCCGCCAGCGAGCGGCCCCGAAACCTGGCGTAGTCCACGTTGCCGGGCGCGGCGAAATTCTGCACGTGCTCGTCGTCGGTCGGAACGAAGGTGACCTTGCCGAGGTCGACCCCATGTTCCGATTGCAGGATGCCGCGCGCCCACAGCCCGGTGGTGACGGTGTAGCCGCGGTTGACGCCGACGACCCGTCCCTCGAGGTCCTTCGGGCTGCGGATATCGGAGTCGGCGTGCACCGAGATCGCCCAGTGGTGGAAATTCCGGGTCACGAAGACCGGGACCGCGGTGAACGGCAGGCCGGCGGCGCGGGCGCACAGATACGTGGTGAACGCCATTTCGCAGATGTCGTATTCCAGCGCGCGGCACATGCGGCGCATCGCGGGCACGATGTCGGTGACTTCAGCGTAGCGTGGCGTGTGGCGCTGTGGCGCAACGGCGCCGTCTTTCAGCGGCCTGGTCAATCCATAGTTGCCGAGCGCGGTTGTCAGCTCCATCCGCCGTACTCCCTCCCTGCCGCGGTCGGGCGGGGCGGCGACCCGGCCGGCCCTGACGCGCGATGGCGGAACACTCGCACCTCCCGAACGGTTCTGGTAGTACCCACATGCGCGGGCGACCGCCTTGAAAGCGGGGCGGAAACCCGATCTGGGGTTGGCGAATGGATTGGCTGCGCGCGATTGCGCGGTTCTTCGATAAAAAGGTGGGGTGGCACCGCGTCGGCTTCGTGCTGAGCGCAACCATTATCGCGGTCGCGGCCGTGGTGCTGTACCGCAAGCTTCACTCGATCGACGGCGCCAAGGTGCTGACCGCCATGGCGACGGTGGAATACGCCAACGTTGGTCTGGCGGCGCTGTTCGTCGCCGCCGGCTATTTCACCCTGACGTTCTACGACCTGTTCGCCCTGCGCACGATCGGCCGCAACGACATTCCGTACCGGATCGCCGCGCTGGCCGGCTTCACGTCGTATTCGGTCGGGCACAACGTCGGCGCCAGCGTCTTCACCGGCGGCGCGGTGCGCTACCGCATCTATTCCGGGTGGGGGCTCGACGCCATCGAGGTGGCGAAGATCTGCTTCATCGCCGGCCTGACGTTCTGGCTCGGCAATATCGCGGTGCTGGGACTCGGCTTCACCTGGCATCCGGAGGCCGCGTCCGCGATCGATCAGCTTCCGGAATGGCTCAACCGGGGGGCCGGCGTTGCCGCGCTGCTGGTGCTCGTCTGCTATGTGATCTGGGTCTGGAAAGAACCGCTGGTGGTCGGCCGCCACAACTGGAAGGTCCGGCTGCCGAACGGACCGCTGACGCTGCTGCAGATCGTGATCGGCATCGTCGATCTCGGATTCTGCTCGCTCGCCATGTACATGCTGGTGCCCAACCAGCCCGATCTGGGCTTCGTCACCGTGGCGGTCGTGTTCGTGTCCGCCACACTGCTCGGATTCGCCAGCCATTCGCCGGGCGGACTTGGCGTGTTCGACGCCGCCATGCTGATCGCGCTCTGGCAATACGACACCGAAGGCCTGCTGGCCGGCCTCCTGATCTTCCGGATTCTGTACTATCTCACTCCGTTCGCGCTCGCGCTCGCCACGCTGGGTGTACGCGAGCTGATGCTGGGCATGCAGAGGCGGCGCGATGTCGGCGGCGGATGATGACGCACTGGGGCGGCGGCTGACCGGCTGGCTCGGCTGGCGTTCGCGCGAGCCCGGGCAGTCGCCTGCAGGTG
The DNA here is from genome assembly GCA_964528635.1 of uncultured Rhodoplanes sp. Classification (GTDB taxonomy): domain Bacteria; phylum Pseudomonadota; class Alphaproteobacteria; order Rhizobiales; family Xanthobacteraceae; genus Z2-YC6860. The sequence continues at coordinate 5,127 of CAZGSW010000074.1, forward strand.
CGCCGTCCGGCGAACCGGCGCCGGCGGCCGATGGTCTCGCCGCGGTGGGTGCGGTGGTGGCCAGTCTGCCCGATCCCGTCATCCTGCTGGATCGCGACGGCCGGGTTATGGATTTCAACGCCGGCGCCGCGGCCGTCGCACCGGCGTTGCGGCGCGGCGATCCCGCGTCGATCGTGCTGCGCATGCCGGAACTGGTCGAGGCGATGCGCGAGGTCTACGGCACCGGCACGCCGCGCCGCATCGAATTCTCCGAACGGGTGCCGACCGAGCGCCACTTCGAGGCGTTTCTTTCGCCGGTCATGCTGCCGGGGCGGCAGGCCGTGCTGATCGTGCTGCACGATCTCACCGCGATCCGCCGCGTCGAGGAGATGCGCGTCGACTTCGTCGCCAACGCCAGCCACGAGCTGCGCACGCCGCTCGCTGCGCTCACCGGCTTCATCGAGACGATGCAGGGGCCCGCGCGCGACGACCCCAAGGCGCGCGACCGCTTTCTCGGCATCATGCGGGAGCAGGCCTGGCGCATGGCGCGGCTGATCGACGACCTGCTGTCGTTGTCGCGCATCGAATTGCGGGCCCACATGCGACCCGACACTGCGGTGGACCTTGTTCCGATCGTGAAGCAGGTGGTGGACGGTCTGCAGACGCTGGCGCAGGACCGTGGCGTGGCGATCGGCATTGCGGTGGAGCCCGGCGCGGAGGCCTTGCCGGTGCTCGGCGATCGCGACGAACTGCTGCGCTTGTTCGAGAACCTGATCGAGAACGGATTGAAATACGGCGCCAGCGGCAAGCGCGTGGACGTGAGCCTTGTGCAGGCCGCCGGGGCGGGCGGCAAGCCTGAGGTCAGTGTCGCGGTGCAGGATTACGGCCCCGGCATCGCGGCCGAGCATCTGCCTCGCCTGACCGAACGGTTCTACCGCGTCGATGTCGGCGAAAGCCGCACGCAAGGCGGCACCGGGCTCGGGCTGGCGCTGGTCAAGCACATCCTCAACCGGCATCGCGGCCGGCTGTCCATCGAGTCCCAGTCCGGCAAGGGGGCGAGATTCACGGTCCGGATGCCGCGCGCGGATAATTTCCAAGCAATGCCAAAGGATTGATCTGTCATCCAGGCGTCATGGACGCGTCATACAAGGATTGCACGGGGTCCCTACATCTCGCTGCGTGACCCAACACGGAGGTGCAATCCATGACAATCAGAACAGTCGCCGCCGGCCTTCTGGCCGCCGCGATCGCATTCCCGGCGGCCGCCGCCGACATTTCGGGCGCGGGCGCCAGCTTTCCGTATCCCATCTACACCAAGTGGGCGGACGCCTATAAGAAGCAGACCGGCGTCGGTCTGAACTACCAGTCCATCGGCTCGGGCGGTGGCATCAAGCAGATTCAGGCCAGGACCGTGGCGTTCGGCGCCAGCGACATGCCGCTGAAGGCCGAACAGCTCGACAAGGGCGGCCTGATCCAGTTCCCGACCGTTCTCGGCGGCGTGGTGCCCGTCCTCAACGTCGAAGGCATCAAGCCCGGCGAGATCACGCTGGACGGCGACACCTTGGCGAAAATCTACCTCGGCCAGATCAAGACCTGGAACGATCCGGCGATCCAGAAGCTCAACGCCAGCGTGAAGCTGCCGTCGCAGCCGATCGTGGTGGTGCGCCGCTCCGACGGTTCGGGCACCACCTTCCTGTTCACCGACTATCTCTCGAAGGTCAGCCCCGACTGGAAGAGCAAGGTCGGCGCGAGCACCGCGGTCGAATGGCCGACCGGCATCGGCGCCAAGGGTAACGAGGGCGTCGCCAACAACGTCGGCCAGGCCAAGGGCTCGATCGGCTACGTCGAGTATGCCTACGCGAAGCAGAACAAGATGTCCCACGCCAGGATGATCAACAAGGAAGGCAAGGCCGTCGATCCGACCGCCGACTCGTTCATGGCGGCCGCTGCCAATGCCGACTGGGATGGCACCCCGGGCTTCGGTGTCGTGCTAACCAACGAGCCGGGTGCGGCGAGCTGGCCGATCGCCGGCGCGACCTTCATCCTGATCCACAAGCAGCCCGCCAAGCCGGCGGAAGTGGCCGAGGCCCTGAAGTTCTTCTCCTGGGCCTATGCCAACGGCGACAAGATGGCGCTGGAACTTGAGTACGTTCCGATGCCGGACAAGGTCGTCCAGGCGGTCCAGAAGGTCTGGGCCAGCCAGATCAAGGACTCGTCCGGCAAGGCCCTGTTCGCGCTGTCGAACTGAAGACCCGCAAAAAATGGAAGGGCGGCACTGCCGCCCTTCCGCTTTCCACCGCCGGCAAACCATCCCTTGTGCCAGGCCTGCCGGGCCGCTTGAGTGGGCTTCCGCAAAAATCAGAACACGGGGGCCATCATGACATCCGCCGGGAGGCGAAACGTGACTGATTTGGCGTTACAAAGCGGGGCGGTCGATGCCTCCGCCGCGCCCTCGCGGGCCAAGGTGCTGCAAAGCCTGCGCCGTGGCGACGACATCTTCCGCTACCTGACGCGCATTGCCGCTATCGGCGTTCTCATGCTGCTCGGTGGCGTCATTATCGCGCTGATCCTTGGCGCCGCGCCCGCCTTCCAGGCGTTCGGTCTGGAGTTCTTCTACAGCCAGAGCTGGAATCCGGTGACCGAAAAGTTCGGCGCGCTGGCGCCGATCTACGGCACGATCGTCACCTCGCTGATCGCCATGCTGATCGCGGTTCCGGTCGGCCTGCTCATCGCCGTGTTCCTCACCGAGTTGTGTCCGCAGTGGCTGCGCCGCCCGATCGGCACGGCAATCGAACTGCTCGCCGGCATCCCGAGCATCATTTACGGCATCTGGGGTCTGTTCGTGTTCGCCCCGTTCCTGCAGGGCACGCTGCAGCCGTTCCTGATCGCCACGTTCGGCAACGTCCCGGTGCTGTCGACGCTGTTCGAGGGCCCGCCCTACGGCATCGGCGTGCTGACCGCGAGCCTCATCCTTGCGATCATGGTGCTGCCGTTCATCACTTCGATCTCGCGCGATGTGTTCGACGCGGTTCCGCCGGTTCTCAAGGAGGCGGCCTACGGCGTGGGCTGCACCACCTGGGAGGTGATGCGCTACGTCGTGCTGCCGTACACACGCGTCGGCGTGATCGGCGGCGTGATGCTGGGGCTGGGCCGTGCGCTCGGCGAGACGATGGCGGTCACCTTCGTGATCGGTAACGCGCACAAGATCTCCGCGTCGATCCTGGCGCCCGGCACCACGATCTCGGCCACCATCGCCAACGAATTCACCGAGGCGGTGGGCGATCTCTACACCGCTTCGCTGATCGCGCTCGGCCTGATCCTGTTCTTCATCACGTTCGTTGTGCTGGCCGCCGCGCGCTACATGCTGATGCGGATCGAGCGGCGGATCGGGTGACGCATGAGCATGGCAAACAACAGCCTTTATTCCGGACGCCGCAGGCGCAACACCGTGGCGATGTCGCTGGCGATTGCCGCCACCCTGTTCGGCGTCGGCTGGCTCGTGCTGGTGCTGGGGGTTCTGTTGTGGAACGGCTTCGCCGGCCTCTCGTTCGCGGTGTTCACCGAGATGACGCCCCCGCCGGGCTCCGCGGGCGGACTGCTCAACGCCATCGTCGGCAGCGTGATGATGACGGTGCTGGCGATCCTGATCGGCACCCCGATCGGCATCCTGGCCGGCACCTACATGGCCGAGTACGGCCGCTACGACAAACTCTCCAGCGTGGTGCGTTTCATCAACGACATCCTGCTCAGCGCGCCTTCCATCGTCATCGGCCTGTTCATCTATGAGGTCGTGGTCCGGCCGATGGGCCACTTCTCCGGCCTGGCCGGCGCGCTCGCGCTCGCCATCATCGTGATCCCGGTCGTGGTGCGCACCACCGAGGACATGCTGCTGCTGGTGCCGGGGCCGTTGCGCGAAGCGGCGTCGGCGCTGGGACTGCCGCGCTCGGTCGTGATCCGCCGGGTCTGCTACCGCGCGGCCCAGGCCGGCATGGTCACCGGCGTTCTCCTCGCGGTGGCCCGCATCAGCGGCGAGACCGCGCCGCTATTGTTCACCGCGCTGAACAACCAGTTCTGGAGCACCAATCTCAACGCCCCGATGGCCAGCCTGCCGGCCATCATCTTCCAGTTCGCGCTCAGCCCCTACAAGGACTGGCAGCAACTGGCCTGGACCGGCGCGCTCATCATCACGTTCGCCGTCCTTGTGCTCAGCATCTTCGCCCGTCTTCTCGCCTCACAGAGTAAACGATCATGAACGTCGCTTCCGTCACGGTTCCGACCGTCTCCCATGCACCGGCCGACCTGTCCGGGCTGACCGAACGCCTGTCGCTGCGCAACCTCGAGTTCTTCTACGGCGACAGCCGGGCCCTGAAGAACATCAACATGACGCTGTACGCGGGCAAGGTCACCGCGTTCATCGGGCCGTCGGGTTGCGGAAAGTCCACGCTGCTGCGCGTGCTGAACCGCATGTACGACCTCTATCCCAACCAGCGGGCGACCGGCGAGGTCCTGCTCGACGGCCGCAACATTCTCGATCCGTCCGAGGACGTGAACCTGCTGCGCGCCCAGGTCGGCATGGTGTTCCAGAAGC
>CAZGSW010000074.1:9703-11583 GCA_964528635.1 uncultured Rhodoplanes sp.
AGAAGCCGACGCCGTTCCCGATGTCGATCTACGAGAACATCGCGTTCGGCATCCGTCTTTACGAGAGGCTGCCGAAGTCGGAGCTCGACGGCCGCGTCGAGCACGCGCTGCGGCGCGGCGCGCTGTGGGAAGAGGTCAAGGACAAGCTCAGCGCCAACGGCTTGAGCCTGTCCGGCGGCCAGCAGCAGCGGCTCTGCATCGCGCGCACCGTGGCGGTGAAGCCGGAGGTCATCCTGTTCGATGAGCCCTGCTCGGCGCTCGACCCGATCTCGACCGCGAAGATCGAGGAGCTGATCGACGAACTGAAGGCCGACTACACGATCGTGATCGTCACCCACAACATGCAGCAGGCGGCGCGTGTCTCCGACTTCACCGCGTTCATGTATCTTGGCGAGCTGATCGAATTCGACTCCACCACCAAGATATTCACCGCGCCAAGCGACCGGCGCACCCAGGATTACATCACCGGACGCTTCGGCTGACGGGGAGCTTGCGCAACATGATGAACGAACACACCGCAAAGGCCTTCGACGCCGACCTTCAGGAGCTTCTGCGCAATGTCGCCGAGATGGGCGGCCTGGCCGAGAAGCTGATCGCCGATTCCGTCGCGGCGCTGGTCCGCCGCGACATCGACATGGCGAGCCGCGTCGTCGCCGCCGACGCCGCGATCGACGCGCTGCAGCACGAGATCGAGGAAAAGGCCGTGCTCACCATCGCGCGCCGCCAGCCGATGGCGGTCGACCTGCGCGACGTGGTCGGCGCGCTGCGCGTCTCCAACGATCTGGAGCGGATCGGCGATCTCGCCAAGAACAACGCCAAGCGGGTAACGTCGCTGACCGGAGATTTCTATCCCCAGAAGCTGATCCGCGGGGTGGAGCATATGTCCTCGCTGGTGCTTGCCCAGCTCAAGCGCGTGCTCGACGCCTATGCCGGCCGGGACCTGCCGGCCGCGCTTCAGGTCTGGAAGAGCGACGAGGAGGTCGATGCAATGTGTACCTCGCTGTTCCGCGAGCTGCTGACCTACATGATGGAAGACCCGCGCAACATCACCTTCTGCATCCACCTGATGTTCTGCGCAAAGAACATCGAGCGGATCGGCGATCACGCAACCAACATCGCCGAAACCGTGCACTATATGGTGGAAGGACGCACCATCACCGAGCAGCGTCCGAAGGGCGACACCACGACGTTCGCCAGTATGCAGGCCTCCTGAGCCGGAGCCACCGGATGGGCGCTCGTATCCTGATCGTCGAAGATGAAGAGCCGCTGACGCTGCTGCTTCGCTACAATCTCGAGGCCGAAGGCTACGAGGTCGACACGGCGGGCCGCGGCGACGACGCCGACGCGCGCCTGCGGGAGAAGACCCCGGACCTGGTGGTGCTCGACTGGATGCTGCCCGGCCTGTCCGGCATCGAGCTGTGCCGCCGGCTGCGCTCGCGGCCGGAAACCCGGTCGCTGCCGATCATCATGCTGACCGCGCGCGGCGAGGAGAGCGAGCGGATCCGCGGGCTGGCGACCGGAGCCGACGACTACATCGTCAAGCCGTTCTCGGTGCCGGAACTGATCGCGCGGGTGCGCGCGCTGCTGCGCCGCGCCGCGCCGGAGCGCGTGGCCGACGTCCTGACGTTCGGCGACATCGAGCTTGACCGCGAGAAGAAGCGGGTGTCGCGCGGCGGCCGCGAGGTCGAACTCGGTCCCACCGAATACCGGCTGTTGGAATTCCTGATGGAGCGTCCGGGCCGCGTCTTCAGCCGCGGCCAATTGCTCGACGGCGTATGGGGCTCCGAAGTCTATATCGACGAGCGCACCGTGGACGTTCACGTCGGCCGTCTGCGCAAGGCGGTGAACCGCGGCCGCGAGGCCGATCCGATCCGCACCGT
>CAZGSW010000074.1:11683-18490 GCA_964528635.1 uncultured Rhodoplanes sp.
GGTCCCGGCCGGCGATCCCTGCGGCGGTCTGCGGCGGGCTGATAGGCGATCCGCGAATGATGCGTGCAGTAGGGCAGACCGGTGATCGGCTTGCCGCCGCAAAAGAAGAACTCCGGGCTTGCGGGATCGCCGATCGGCCAGCGGCAGGTGTCCTCGTTCAGTTCCAGCAGCGTGCGCCGCTGCCCCATCGGGATCACGTTGTCGAACTGCTCGATCTCGGGTTCCGGCTCCAGGTCGTAGGCGAGTGCCAGCGCGGTGTTGCCCCTGATCGCGGCCCGTCCGACCCGCAGCATGTGCGACCGCGGCTTGCGCACCCGCGGCGCGCTGGAGGAGGGCGACTTGGCCCGGCCCGACAGGCCCAGACGGTGGACCTTGCCGATCACGGCGTTGCGGGTGATGCCCCCCAGTTCCCCGGCGATCTGGCTGGCGGAAAGCCCGTCCGCCCATAGCTTTTTCAGCAATTCCACCCGCTCATCGGTCCAAGACATGAGCAATCTCCCCAATCCGGCTTCCGGCGGCCTGCCCCCGGCGGAATCCCACTTCGCAGCCCGGCAACTGGCCGGTCTGGGCCTCACGCTCACGCTCTGAACACAGGGAACTTTGGACTACGATATGTCGTAGATCATGCCAAAGACGCTACAATATCGCGCGACTCGCGCGCAAGAGTCGCCGGGAATCAAGTCCACATTTTATGGCTTGGATAAGTCCGGAAAGCCCGACAATCATGGGGATAAACGCTGTCTCGAGATCGCGGACCGCCGGCACGGCGGGGTTGGCCGGACGAGTTGACACCTTGCGGCCCCCACCTAAAATTGCCGGGCCGTGCCGCCTTGAGAGGCGGCACGTTTCGTTTCGGCCCATTCTCCGGGTAAGGAAATCGCCGTGACTTCGCACATGCTGCCAGCGTACGCGCGGGCCGACCTCGCTTTCGAGCAGGGCGATGGCGCATGGCTGACGGCCACCGGCGGCGAGCGCTATCTCGATTTCGGTTCCGGCGTGGCGGTGAACGCGCTCGGCCATTCCCATCCGCACCTTGTCGCCGCCCTGCAGGCGCAGGCCGCCAAGGTCATTCACGTTTCCAACCTCTATCGCATCCCGGAGGGCGAGCGGCTGGCCGACCGGCTGTGCGCGGCGAGCTTTGCCGACACCGTGTTCTTCGCCAACTCCGGCGCCGAGGCGATGGAGGGCGTCATCAAGATGGTGCGGAAGCACCAGTCGGCGAACGGGCATCCCGAGCGCTACCGCATCGTCACCTTCGAAGGCTGCTTCCACGGCCGCACGCTGGCGACGCTCGCCGCCGCGAAGAATCCCAAGCACATGGACGGCTTCGGCCCGATGATGGACGGGTTCGACCAGGTGCCGCTCGGCGACCTCGCTGCCGTGAAGCGCGCGATCGGGCCGCAGACGGCGGGCATCCTGATCGAGCCGGTGCAGGGCGAGGGCGGTGTGCGGTCGGCGCCGCCGCAGTTCTTCCGCGACCTGCGCGCGCTGTGCGATGAGCACGGACTGCTGCTTGCGTTCGACGAGGTGCAGACCGGGCTTGGCCGCCTTGGAGAACTGTTCGGCTATCAGAAGGTCGGCGTCACGCCCGACGTGATGGGCCTGGCCAAGGGCCTGGGCGGCGGCTTTCCGATCGGCGCTGTGCTCGGCACCGCGGAGGCCTCCAGGGGCATGACGCCCGGCACCCACGGCTCGACGTTCGGCGGCAACCCGCTGGCGGTCGCGGCCGGCAACGCCGTGCTCGACGTGCTGCTCGAACCGGGCTTCCTCGATCACGTCCGCAGGACCGCGCTGCTTTTCAAGCAGCGGCTTGCCGAACTGAAGGACCGGCACCCCTCGGTCATCGCGGAGGTGCGCGGCGAGGGCTTGCTGATCGGTCTGCGGTCTGCGGTACCGTACGGTGAACTCATCGATGCGTTGCGCGACGAGAAGCTGCTTTCGGTCGGAGCCGGCGACAACGTGGCGCGACTGCTGCCGCCGTTGATCGTGGGCGAGGCGGAGGTTGCGGAGGCCGTCGCGCGGATCGATCGCGCCTGCACCGCGATCGAACGGCGGGCCAGGCCGCAGGGAGCGGCCCGATGAGCGGTGCCGTGCGCCACTTCCTCGACCTGATCGACATCCCCCGGGACGAGCTTGCCGGAATGATCGCGGCGAGCCGCGACATGAAGGACCGCCGCGCCTCGTTTGCGCAGAGGCCGCTGGCCGGCAAGACCATCGCCATGATCTTCGACAAGCCGTCGACGCGGACGCGGGTGTCGTTCGACGTCGGAATCCGTCAGCTCGGCGGCGAGTCCATCACGCTGACCGGACACGAGATGCAGCTCGGCCGCGGCGAGACCATCGGCGATACCGCGCGCGTGCTGTCGCGCTATGTCGACGGCATCGTGATCCGCACGCTCGATCACCGGATGGTGGAGGAACTGGCGGAGAGCGCCACGATTCCGGTCATCAACGGGCTGACCAGACGGTCGCATCCCTGCCAGGTGATGGCCGATGTCATGACCTTCGAGGAGCATCGCGGCCCGATCCGGGGCCGGACCGTGGCCTGGACCGGCGACGCCAACAACGTGCTGGTGTCGTGGATGCACGCCGCCGAGCGGTTCGAGTTCGAACTGCGCGTCGCCACGCCGCCGGAACTCAAGCCCAAGAAATGGGTGCTGGACTGGATCAAGTCATCCGGCGCTGCGATCCATGTCGGAACCGATCCGGAGAAGGCCGTGAAGGGCGCCGACTGCGTCGTCACCGACACCTGGGTGTCGATGGGCGACCGCTCCGCCAGCCGCCGCCACAACCTGCTCAAGCGCTATCAGGTCAACGCGCGGCTGATGGCGAAGGCGGGAGCCGACGCGCTGTTCATGCATTGCCTGCCGGCGCATCGCGGCGACGAGGTCACCGAGGAGGTGATGGACGGACCGCAGTCGGTGGTGTTCGACGAGGCGGAAAACCGGCTGCATGCGCAGAAGGGCATTCTGGCCTGGTGTCTCGAGGAGCGTCGCGGCTGAAATCCGGCAGGGGTCGTTTTTGCGCCCTGCACGCACTAGATAGGGGCGATGGAAAATCCCCAAATCGGCATCCCGGTCCGTGCGCCTGCGGCGACGTCCGCCGACGATACGGTTCTGCCCTTCGAAATTTCGGCCCTCGATCTGCGCGGCCGCATCGTGCGCCTCGGTCCGCTGGTGGACGAGGTGCTGTCGCGGCACGATTATCCGCCCGCGGTCTCCAAGCTGGTCGGCGAGGCGGTGGCGCTCACCGTTTTGCTCGGCTCCGCGCTGAAGTTCGAGGGTCGCTTCATGCTGCAGACCCAGACCGATGGTCCGGTTCGCATGCTGATCGTGGACTACCGCACACCGGGCAAGGTGCGCGCTTGCGCGCGCTTCGACAAGAACCGGGTGAGCACGGCGGTTGAGGCCGGCAGGGCCGGTCCGGGTGCTCTGCTCGGAAACGGCCATCTCGCCATGACCATCGATCAGGGCGCCGACATGAGCCGCTATCAGGGCCTGGTCGCGCTCACCGGCGGCAGCCTGGAGGACGCGGCGCACGAGTATTTCAAGAGCTCGGAGCAGATCCCGACGAGGGTGCGGCTCGCCGTCGCGGAGGAATACAGCGCCGGCTCGCGGCACACCTGGCGCGCCGGCGGCATCCTGTTGCAGTTCCTGCCGCATGCGCCGGAGCGCGCGCGGGTCGCCGACCTGCCGCCGGGCGACGCACCCGAAGGCACAGCGCTGCATGTCGCGCCGGAGGACGACGCCTGGGTCGAGGGCCGGTCGCTGATCGACACGGTCGAGGACCTCGAGCTGATCGATCCGTCGCTGTCGAGCGAGCGGCTGGCGTACCGGCTGTTCCATGAGCGCGGCGTTCGTGTGTTCAACGGCATGGACGTGGTGGCGGAGTGTTCGTGCTCGCGCCCCAACGTCGAGGCGATGCTGAAGAGCTTTCCGCAGGACGATCGCGATCACATGGTCGAGGACGGCATGATCGTGGTGACGTGCGAGTTCTGCAGCACGACCTATCGCTTCGCGCCGGAAGAGGTCGACGCGGGGCAGGGCAGCACCAATGGGCAGGGCTAGCGCAGGCTCCCTGGTCATGCTTGCGGCGCTGATGGCGCCGCTTCCGGCGCTGGCGCAGAGCTGCCCGGCGCCGCTCCAGAATGCCAAACGCCTCGTCCTCGTCACCGCCGACTCGATGAGCTCCGTCGCCGCCACCATGCAACTGTTCGAGCGCGCCTCGCCGAAGGACGGCTGGCGCGCGGTCTCGGCCGCGGAGCCCGCTCTGCTCGGCCGCGGCGGCATGGGATGGTCGCATTTCTACCGGAGCCTGCGTCGCGGCAACGAGCCGATCAAGGTCGAGGGCGACAAGCGCGCGCCGGCCGGCATCTATCCGATCGGCCGCACGTTCGGCACGGTGCGGTCGTCGCGTCCCGGCCATCTGCAGGTGACGCAGGACACGGTGTGCGTCCACGACCTGCGTTCGCCCGCCTACAACACCATCACCTCGCGCGCGCGCATCGGCCCGCGGGTCGGCGTCGAGAATATGAGCCGCGCGCTGCCGATGTACCGGCGCGGACTGCTGGTCGACTATCCGACCGATGCCAAGGCGCGCGCCGGCTCCTGCATCTTCATCCATGTCTGGAAGTCGCCGACCGTCGGCACCGCGGGCTGTGTCTCCCTGCCGGAAGCGCGGGTCGTCGCCTTGCAGGATTTCGCCGCGCCGGGAGCCGCACTTGCGATCCTGCCGCGCGGGGCGCTCGCCCGGTTCGGCGGCTGCCTGCCGGCCACCGCCACGTCGCAGCGCTGACCGGAGTCAGTTCAGCGTGCGCGACTTCGCCGGGTTGTCGAGCGAGAAGGCGGGGATGTCGATACTGAAATTGAACCCGCCGTCGGTCACCATCCCGTAGGTCCCGACCATGAACCCGGACGGCGTCGGCAGCGGCACGCCGCTGGTGTACTCGTAGGATTGCCCGGGCTTGAGCGTGGGCTGCTCGCCGACCACGCCGGGGCCGCGCACCTCCTGCTGCTTGCCGTTGGCGTCGGTGATGCGCCAGTGCCGGGTCTTGAGCTGGACGGTCTCGGTCCCGCGGTTGATGATCTCTATCTTGTATGACCAGAAATAATACCCGTTTTCCGGCGAGGACCGGTCGGTCAGGTACTTCGGGGTCACCGTGACCTGGATATTGCGGGTAACGGCGCGATACATGCCTGACAACGGTCCCGGGTTTCGCCGCCTCGCGGCCTTATTCCAATAGCTCACAACGACGGACCGGTTCAATGTCGGCTCCCGCCGCATATGGCAAGACTGTTTTTGCAATGCGGCGGAAGCTGGAAATCTTCAAAACCGGCCTCGCACGCCACCGGGTTCGGTGCTAACAATCGACCACCTCCGATGCGCTGCGGCTGGCAATCGCAAGCGCTTCCTGGCCGGTCGCTGCGGGAGCGGGTGCGTTGCAGACGGGTGAAGCGGATACCGTTCCGGTCAACGTCTGAGACAGCACGCTTTTCGATTCCGCGCATGAGCTTCCGCTTTCTTCCGATCGGCATTGCGCTTGTCGCGGCGGTCCTCGCCGTGTCCGCGCCGTTGCACGCCCAGCAGGCCCCGGCCGTCAAATGCGCGGCGCCCGCCGATCTGGTGCGTCTCGATTATCCGTTGCACCGCGCCGGCCGCAGGCTGGCCGCGGGTCAGCCCATCACCATCGTCGCGATCGGTTCTTCCTCGACCGAAGGCGCCGGTGCGAGCTCTCCGGCGATGAGCTATCCGAGCCGGCTCGCCGCCGAGCTGGAGTCGCTGTGGCCGCGTTCTTCGATCAAGGTCGTCAACCGCGGCATCGGCGGCGAGACCGCCGTCGAGATGCTGGCGCGCTTCGACCGCGACGTGATTGCCGAGAAGCCGGACATCGTGGTCTGGCAGGTCGGCAGCAACTCGGTGCTGCGGGACCAGCCGGTTGCGGGAGCGGCGCCGCGGCTTCGCGAGGGCCTGCGGCGGCTCAAGGATGCGGGCGCCGACGTGATCCTGATGAATCCGCAATACGCGCCCAAGGTGCTCGCCAAGCCGGACGTCGAGCGGATGGTCGATCTCATCGGCCGCACTGCCGACGATGCGAAGGTCGATCTGTTCCAGCGCTTCGCGGTGATGCGTCACTGGCGGCTTGCCGACAGCATTCCGTTCGAGACGTTCCTGTCGCCCGACGAACTGCACATGAACGACTGGAGCTACGGCTGCGTCGCCCGGCTCCTTGCCGAGGCGATCGCTGAAGCGGCGACGCGGCCAACGCAGACCGCCGGGGCGAAGCCGGCGAGGTAGGGTTTCTCGCCGCGTTCTATTCGGGATTGGCTCGTGGGCGCCTGAGCCGCTCGCCCGATGCCAAGCCGCCTGCGGCATGGTATGATGCTCTTATGAGCGAAGCCAAGAAGCCGGCGCGTGTTACCCGCGGCACCCGGTCGGGACAATTCACCATCGGTGCGCGGCGCTTTGCCAAGATCAGCGCCGTGGAAGGGATTGTGCTGACCGAGAAAATGCGCGCCCGCGGAGCCGAGTTCGATCGCAAGGGAATGTCAGCGGCGGAGCGGCGCGAGGCCATCATCAGGGCGCATCGCAAGGGATAGGGAGCGATGTATGACGTCGAGCTCGACCCATACAGCTATCCCGGAACGAATGTACTCAAGAACAAGCTCGGTCTGAGAGACCCTCGACAGCTTGCCGGGTTCGAAGCGGAGATCACCAGTCAGCCCGTAGCCCGGATGGAGCGAAGCGAAATCCGGGACCGCCCTGTCCGCCAATCGCAGCACCCGCATTTCGCTTCGCTCAATGCGGGCT
>CAZGSW010000075.1:0-2268 GCA_964528635.1 uncultured Rhodoplanes sp.
GCGCCTTCGACCTGTTCCTGCAGAACCTGGTGAAGGGCACCAGCCACCTGTCGCTGGGTCAGGAGGCCGTGGCCGCGGGCTTCGCCGTGGCCATGAAGCCCGGCGACCTGTCGTTCTGCACCTACCGGGGTCATGCCCACACCCTGGCCCGCGGCGTGCCGGTCGAGAAGGTGCTGGGCGAGCTGATGCAGCGCGACAACGGCCTGATGCGCGGCAAGGGCGGCTCCATGCATCTCACCTCGGAGGCGCACGGCGTGATGGGCTCCTACGCCATCATCGGCGCGCACCTGCCGATCGCCTGCGGTGCCGCCTGGCGTGCGCAGTACAAGGGCCAGGACGACGTGACGGTCTGCTTCTTCGGCGACGGCACCACCAACATCGGCGCGTTCCACGAGGCGCTCAACTTCGCGGCGGTGTGGAAGCTGCCGGTGATCTTCGTCTGCGAGAACAATCTCTATATGGAATACACGCCGATCGGCGACGTCACGGCGGTGCCGAGTCCGGCCGGCGACCGCGCCTCGGCTTACGGCCTCGAGAAGATCGTGATCGACGGCAACGATGCCGACGTGGTCTATCGCGCCGCGATCAAGGCTTACGACAAGGCGCGCGCCGGCGGCGGGCCGTCGCTGATCGAGTGTCTGACCTATCGTCACAGCGGCCACTCGCGCGCCGACCCCGCCAAGTATCGCCCCGAGGGCGAGCTGGAGAAGTGGAAGGAGCGCGATCCGATCAAGATCTATCGCGAGCGTCTGAAGCAGTTCGGCATCGGTGACGACGCGATCGCGAAGATCGACGCTGAGGTGCGCAAAGTCGTCGATGACGCCACCGAGGCGTGCAAGGCCGCGCCAAATCCGCCGATGGAAATCCTCACCACTGACGTTTATGCCGACGGGGGCTGGGCATGGCGGAACTGACCTACCGCGACGCAGTCGCTCGCGGCATTGCGCAGGAGATGACGCGCGATCCCGACGTCGTGTTCCTCGGCGAGGACGTCGCCAAGGCCGGCGGCGTGTTCAAGGCCACGGTCGGGCTCTACGAGCAGTTCGGACCGCTGCGCGTGCGCGACACCCCGATCTCCGAGCAGGCGATCCTCGGCGCCGCGATGGGCGCGGCGATGACCGGCCTCAAGCCGATCGCCGAGATCATGTTCTCGGACTTCTTCGCGGTGTGCTTCGACTACATCGCCAACGAATTCCCGAAGAGCCGCTACATGACCAACGGGCAGACCAAATGCCCGCTGGTGGTGCGCACCGGCAACGGCGCGGGCTCGCGGTTCGGCGCGCAGCACTCCCAGAGCGTCGAGAACTGGTGCATGATGATCCCCGGCCTCAAGGTGGTCGCGCCGTCGAGCCCGGTCGACGTGATCGGGCTTCTTGCCGCCTCCGTGCGCGACCCCGATCCGGTGATCTTCCTGGAGCACAAGTCACTCTATGCGACCAAGGGCGAGGTGCCCGACGGCGAGATCGTCGACAGGCTCGGCACGGCAAAAATTCTCCGTCCCGGCAAGGACGCCACGATCCTTGCACTGGCGCTGATGGTGCCGCGCGCGCTGCAAGCGGCGGAGAAGCTCGCGTCCGAGCATGGCATCGACTGCGAGGTGATCGACGTCCGCTCGCTGATCCCGCTCGACACCCAGACGATCCTGGGTTCGGTGGCGAAGACGCACCGCTGCTTCTCGGTGGAGGAGAACCCGAGGCTGTGCGGCTGGGGCGCCGAGATCATGTCGATCATCGCCGACGAAGCGTTCTACGAGCTCGACGGGCCGCTGGTGCGCATCACCACGCCGCACATCCCGTTGCCGGCCGCCGACATCCTGGAGGACGCGATCCTGCCGACGGTGGACCGCATCGTGGATCGGGTGAGGAAGACGTTGAAGGCTTAACGCCGCTGTCATTCCGGGACGGCGCGAAGCGCCGGGCCCGGAATCCAGGGGCCAAACATCCGGAGCTAGTGGCTCTGGATTCCGGGTTCCGGCCTGCGGCCGGCCCCGGAATGACGTGGAGGAAAAATCATGGCCGCGTATGACAACCTGCTCGCCAACGTGCCGACCGATCTGTGGATCAATGGCCAGTGGAAGAAATCCTCCGACGGACAGCGGTTCGATGTGATCGATCCGGCCACCGAGCAGAAGATCGCCTCGGTCGCCAGCGCCTCGGTCGACGACGCCAAGGCCGCCCTCGACGCCGCCGACGCGGCATTCGGACCGTGGGCCGCGAGGAAACCGCGCGAGCGCGCCGAGATCCTGCGCAAGGCCTACGAACTGATCAT
>CAZGSW010000075.1:2278-6921 GCA_964528635.1 uncultured Rhodoplanes sp.
GAAGCTCATCACCATCGAGAACGGCAAGGCGCTGTCGGATTCGCGTGGCGAGGTGGCGTATGCCGCCGAGTTCTTCCGCTGGTACGCCGAGGAGGGCGTGCGCAATCTCGGCCAGAACGGCATGTCGCCGGCCTCCGGCGCGCGCATGTTCGTGCATCACAAGCCGGCCGGCATCGCCGTGCTGGTGACGCCGTGGAACTTCCCCGCTGCGATGGCGACGCGCAAGATCGGCCCGGCGCTCGCCGCCGGCTGCCCGGTGATCCTCAAGCCGGCGTCCGAGACGCCGCTCACCATGCTGGCGCTGATGCCGATCCTCGAAGAGGCCGGCGTGCCGGCGGGTGTGGTCAATGTGCTGCCGTCGCGCCGCTCCGGCCCGGTGGTCGACCACATGCTGCACGATCCGCGCGTGCGCGTGGTGTCGTTCACCGGTTCCACCGAGGTCGGCCGCAAGCTCCTGCACAGCGCCGCCGACAACGTGCTCAACACCGCGATGGAACTGGGCGGCAATGCGCCGTTCATCGTGTTCGAGGATGCAGACGTTGACGCCGCGATCGACGGCGCGATGGTCGCCAAGATGCGCAACATGGGCGAGGCCTGCACCGCGGCGAACCGCTTCTATGTCCATGAAAAGGTCTCTGACGAGTTCACGAAGAAGCTCGCTGCCAAGATGGGTGGGCTCAAGATGGGCAACGGCCTCGACGACGGCGTGGCGGTCGGGCCGCTGGTCAACAAGGAAGGGCTCGACAAGGTGGTCGAACTGGTCGACGACGCGGTCGGCAAGGGTGCGAAGGTCCTGGTCGGCGGCAAGAAGCCGGACGGCACAGGATTCTTCTATCCGGCGACCGTGCTGTCGAACGTGCCCGACAACGCCGCCATGCTGACCGAGGAAATCTTCGGCCCGGTGGCGTCGCTGCAGACCTTCAAGGACGAGGCCGAGGTCGTCAAGCGCGCCAACGATACGATCTACGGGCTGGTCGCGTATCTCTATACGAAGGATCTTGCCCGTGGGCTGCGCGTCTCCGAGAAGCTCGACTTCGGCATGATCGGCCTCAACCGTGGTCTCGTTTCCGATCCGGCGGCGCCGTTCGGCGGCATGAAGCAGTCCGGCATCGGCCGGGAGGGCGCGCACGAGGGGCTGATGGAATTTCTGGAGACGCAGTACGTCGCGACGAACTGGTAGCGAGATCTCGGGTCCCGGGACCCAGCTTGCATTCTTCAACAAGAAAACCGGGGTCCCGGGTCTCGCTTCGCTCGCCCGGGACACGAGGGTAGAAAATGGACGTCCTGATGCCGCAACTCGGCGAGACCGTTGCCGAGGGCAAGATCACCAAATGGTTCAGGTCGGCCGGCGATGCCGTGAAGCCGGGCGACAACCTGTTCGAGATCGAGACCGACAAGACCTCGATGGAGGTGCCGTCGACGGTCACCGGCGTGCTGAGCGTCATCAACGTGCAGGTCGGCGAGGTGGCGAAGGTCGGCGCGGTGGTTGCGGTGATCAGCGGTGCGGGCGAAGCGGCGGTTGCCAAGCCGGGGTCAAAAGCTGCGCCCGCGCCACAAACTCCGTTCGTTCCCGCGCAAGCGGGAACCCAGGGCCAGGAACCGGGTTCCCGCTTGCGCAGGGACGAACGCGGAGAGAGCCCGATTCAAACCTACAAGCCGGTCGGTCCGATGGACCCGTTCTTCGAGGTCCGCACGCCCGGGCAGAACTACGGGCCCGCGAAGCTCGCGTCCGGCACGTTCGTCACCCCGCTGGCGCGGCGGCTGGCCGGCGAGAACGGCATCGACCTGTCACGCGTGAGCGGCTCGGGGCCGCACGGCCGGATCGTCGCCGCCGACGTGGAGACCGCGATTGCAGGCGGCGCGGGCCGTGCGCAAGGGATGGCGATGCCTTCCGGTGCGTCCGCCGGGCAGGTTTTGGCGCTCTACCAGGGCATCGACTTCGAGGAGGTTCCGCTCGACGGCATGCGCAGGACAATCGCCGCGCGGCTGACCGAGGCCAAGCAGACCGTTCCGCATTTCTATCTGACCGCGGATGTCGATCTCGACGCGCTGACGAAGCTGCGCGAGGAGGCCAATGCCGGCGCGCCCGCAAGCGATGGCGAACCGGCCTACAAGCTCTCGGTCAACGACTTCGTCATCAAGGCGCTGGCGCTGGCGCTGCAGCGCGTGCCGGCCGCGAACGCGGTGTGGGCCGGCGACCGCATCCTGAAGTTCAGGCATTCCGACATCGGCATCGCGGTCGCGCTCGACGGCGGTCTCATCACGCCGGTCGTCCGCAACGCCGAGCAGAAGTCGCTGTCGGCAATCTCCAACGAGATGAAGGATCTCGCCGGTCGCGCCCGCGACAGGAAGCTCAAGCCAAACGAATACCAGGGCGGCGCATCCGCGATCTCCAACCTCGGCATGTACGGCGTGCGCGAGTTCTCCGCGATCATCAATCCGCCACACGCCACCATCCTCGCGGTTGGCGCGGCGCAGCGCCGTCCCGTCGAGGCCGACGATGGCAGCGTGAAGTTCGTCAGCCAGATGACGGTGACGCTGTCCTGCGATCACCGCGTGGTGGACGGCGCGCTCGGCGCGGAGCTGCTCGCGGCGTTCCGGAAACTGGTCGAAAGCCCGGTGCAGATGCTGGTTTGACGGGAAGGATGGCCCGGCTACTCCGCACCGATGCCGCGCAACGGTCACCGCTGGATCGACATCAAGGTGAAAAAGCGCGGGCAGGTCTGCTCAAGGATGGCGCCGAGGTCGCGACCGCGGTCACCGACAACTACGGCGACTTGGAGAGATCCGGCTTTGATGTCCGCAAACGCGAAGCCGCCCGGCACTTTCGTGCCGGGCGGCTGACGGTCCGGTCAGGCGTGTCCGTTACTTCGTGCCCTGCGCCTTGTTGACCTCGCGCACGATCGGCCACCACAGCTTCTGCTCGCTGCGGATGAACTCCTCGGTCTGCGCCGGCGTGTAGTCGCGAGAATAAGTGCCGAGGGTCTGGAACCGCGTGACCACTTCGGGCATTTGCACCACCTGGCGTAGATCGGCGTTGAGCCGCTGGATGATCGCGTCGGGCACGCCGCGCGGCGCCATCAGCACGATCCAGCCGCTCGACACCACGCCAGGCACGGTTTCGTTGATGGCCGGCAGGTCGGGGCGGTTCGGCAGGCGCTTGACCGCGGCCACGCCCAGCGCGCGCACGCCGCCGTTTTGCAGGCCGGGTGCAAGGCCGGCGAGACCTTCGAACATGATCGGGATGCGCCCGGCGATCACGTCGTTGAGCGTCGCCGCCGCGCCGGCCGCGTGGACGAACGAGACGTTCGCCTTGGAGCGGTCGCGGAACAATTCGCCGGTCAGGTGCGCCTGGCCGCCGCGATTGGTGGCGCCGAACAGCATGCCGTCCTTGCTCTTGTTGGCGAGATCGATCAATTCCTTGACGTTCTTCGCAGCCACGTCCTTGTTGACGGCGACGGCGATCGGCTGCTCACCGACCATGCCGACCGCGACGAACGATTTGTGAAGATCGACCGGCATCTTGTCGCCCTGCATGACCGGCAGGACGTTGAACGTCGATGCCTGGGTCATATAGAGCGTGTAGCCGTCCTTCTCGATCCCGCTTGCCGAGGCCGCCTGCGCGGCGATCAGCCCGCCCGCGCCGGGGCGGTTGATGACGACGACCTGCTGCTTCCACATCTGGGACAGCTTGTCGGCGACGATGCGGGTCACCACATCGGGGCTGTTGCCGGCGGCCGCCGGGGTGATGAACGTCACCGGCTTTCCGGGAAAACCCTGTGCATGCGCTGCGCAGCTTGTGGAGAGCGCAACGGCAGCCGCGCCCAGCCACTTCAACCACAACGTCCTCATTCGTTTCCTCCCTGGGAGCCAACAAGGCGTTGGCCACGGAGTGTCGTATAACATGCCCGGTGAGAGGCTGAACCATGCTCGATGAGCCAACCGGCGATAATCATGCGCCGACCATGCTGGTTGCCGAGTTGACGCACCGCTGTGCGCTGCGTTGTCCCTACTGCTCGAATCCGCTCGTCCTGGTCCGGCAGGAGGATGAGCTCGATCTTGCCACCTGGTCTCGCGTGTTCGTCGAGGCCCGGGCTCTTGGGGTTCGCGATGTGCGGCTGTCCGGTGGCGAGCCCGGCCTGCGCCGCGACCTGGTCGAGATCGCCGCGTCGGCCAGGGAAACCGGCCTTCACACGACCCTTGTCACCTCCGGTGTGGGGATCGGAACGCGGACCATGCGCGATCTGTGGGAGGCCGGGCTGCACGCCGTCCATGTATCGTTCCAGGATTCGGATGCGGTCGAGGGCGACCGGCTTGCGGGCCATGCCAGCGCGTTCCAGCGCAAGCATGCGCTTGCCGCCGAAGCCGTCCGGCTTGGTATCGCGCTCACGGTCCAGTTCGTCCTGCATCGCATCAACATCGCGCGCGTTCCTCGCATGGTTGATCTGGCCGTGTCGCTCCGGGCCAACCGTGTGGAACTGATGCCGATGCAGTTGACGGGCTGGGCTGCCAGGAATGCCGGTGCGCTGATGCCAGACCGCGCAACAGCCGCTCAGGCGGTGGAACAGATCAATGCGATGGCATCCCGATACCGGGGACGGATCGAGGTGGCATCGCCGGTGCTTCGCGGCGGCGCGCCTGCG
>CAZGSW010000075.1:7021-18429 GCA_964528635.1 uncultured Rhodoplanes sp.
GGCATCCCCGTTGCGGCGAGTCGGCAAAATGTCGGACACTGAGTGCATCAAGGCCGCGCAACAGCGGCCGGTGTCAGGAGGAAACGGCCATGCAATTCCGGGTTCGGAAGTCGCTTCTGCTCGTGACCGCACTGGGTGGATTTGCGCTCATCGTGCCGCCCGCGTTTTCCCAGGGGCCGCCGGGCTTCAGCCCGATCGACAGAACGCGGGTCAAGGAAAGCAAGCAGGACGGCGCGCTCAAGCCGCACGCAACGCCGAACGTGGCGACGCCGGTCGAGAAGATCCCGGTCGACAAGCTCAGGCTGCCGGCAGGCTTCAAGGCCGAGCTCTGGTCGAGCGGGCATCCCGGCGGACGCACCATGGTGGAAGGCGACAAGGGCACCATCTTCATGGGCACGCGCCTGATCGGCCGCGTCTATGCAATCACCAGCAAGGACGGCAAGCGCGAGGTGAAGACCCTGCTGTCCGGCCTGACGCAGCCGAACGGGCTCGCGTTCAAGGATGGCGCGCTGTACGTGCTGGCCATCAACAGGGTGTTCCGTTTCGACAACATCGAGGACAAGCTGGACAATCCCGGCACCGGCGTTGAACTGACCGACAAGTTCAATCTGCCGCCGGAAACACACCACAACTGGAAATACGCGGCTTTCGGGCCGGACGGCAAGCTCTACATCCAGGTCGGCGCGAACTGCAACATCTGCGAGATCAACAACGGCATCCACGGCCAGATCAGGCGCTACAACGCCGACGGCTCCGGCATGGAGATCGTTGCGCGCGGCGTGCGCAACACGGTCGGCTTCGACTGGCATCCGGAAACCCGGGAGCTCTGGTTCACCGACAACGGCCGCGACTGGGCCGGCAACGGCGGACCGGAAGACGAACTCAACGTGATCGCCAGGGGCAACGAGGGCGCGTTCTTCGGCTTCCCGTATTGCCATGCCAACGGCGTGGTCGATCCCGATATCAGGATTCCCAACGCCTGCGCCGGCGTGACGCTTCCGGCTGCGCTGACCGGGCCGCACTCGGCGGGTCTGGGCATCAAGTTCTACACCGGCAGCATGTTCCCGCAGAACTTCCGCAACGTGGCGTTCATCGCCCGGCGCGGCTCCTGGAACCGGGAGGAGAAATACGGCTACGACGTCGTGGTGGCGCGGACCTCGGGCGGCAAGGCCACGATCGAGCCGTTCATGACCGGTCTGCTCGATGAGAAGGCCAACACCTTCCACGGCCGGCCGACCTACGTTCATCCGATGAAGGACGGCTCCCTGCTGGTGTCGGACGAGCAGAACGGCGCGATCTATCGCATCACGCATCAAGGCAAGCCTTGAGAGGCGTGAGTTTGAACCGATGGCGGCCGCCGGTCCTTGGGCTGGCGGCCGCGCTCGTTCTGGTGACGGCTGCGGTCGCGCAGCCGGCATCCCTGAAGGAGCGCATCCAGACCTGTGGCGCGTGCCACGGCGAGGACGGCAACTCGCCGATGGAGAACATCCCGTCGCTTGCGGGGCAGCCGGCGCTGTTCACGGTGAACCAGCTCGTGCTGATGCGGGAGAAGGTCCGGCCGGTCGAGGCCATGGAGCCGTTCGTCAGGGATCTGAAGGATGAGGATGCCATCGCACTGGGCGATCACTATTCGAAGCTGCCGGCCAGGTTGACCGGCGAGAAGCCCGATCCGGCCCTGGTCAGGCGCGGCGGCGAACTGTCGGATGAGAGGCGCTGCGGCTCCTGTCATCTGCCGTCGCTGGCAGGTCAGGAGCAGATTCCCCGCATCGCCGCCCAGCGCATCGACTATCTGATCAAGTCGCTCAAGGAATTCCGCGATGGCACGCGGCCCGGCGCCGACACCAACATGAGCGTTCCCGTCGCCGGTCTGTCCGACGCCGATCTCGCGGCTCTCGCGCACTATGCGGCCTCGCGATAGACTCGGCGCTACGAGGCAAATGGGAGCGGGGGCGATGATCGGCGAGCGGATTTTCTCAGGCCACCCGAACGAGGAGAAGGTGGGCTATGCCCGCGCCGTGGTGGCGGACGGGTGGGTGTTCGTGTCCGGGACGACCGGATTTGACGCCGGTACGAAGCAGTACCCTCAGGACGTGGTCGAGCAGTGCGAGAACTGCTTTCGCAATATCGAGCTGGCCCTGAGCCAGGCCGGTGCGAGCCTCGCCGACATGGTCCGCGTTGTGATCTACATGGCGCGCGAGGAGGACTTCGAGAAGATCGCGCCGGTGATCCGCAAGCATTGCTATGCGGCCCGGCCGGCCAACACCGCTGTGTTCGCGCGCATGGTCTCGCCGCAGATGCTGGTCGAGATCGAGGTGACGGCGAGGACGCGCCGATAGCGATTCCCGCCTATGGGTCAGCCGCCTTCGGCCGCTTCCGCTTCCGCCAGCTTGGCGCGCCAGTCGCGGCGCCGCGACCACATCGAGATCACCGACAGCACCAGAAGTCCCGCGCTGACGGCCAGCAGCGTGAGAGCGATCGGGCGCTGCAGGAAGATCATCCAGGTCCCGTCCGACATGATGAGCGACTGGCGCAGGCTCATCTCGAACAGCGGCGCAATCACGAGGCCCAGCACCAGCGGGGCCGGATCGAAGCCGAATTTCTTCAGGCCGTAGCCGAACACTCCCATGATCAGCATGATCCAGACGTCGACGATCGAGTTGTTCACCTCGTAGACGCCGATCACGCAGAACATGATGATCAGCGGATAGAGATAGGCGTAGGGAATCCGCAGCAGGTTCACGAACAGCCCGACCAGCGGCAGGTTGAGCAGCAGCAGCATCAGGTTGCCGACGTACATCGAGGCGACGAAGCCCCAGAACACGTTGGGGTGGTCGTTGACCAGCGTCGGTCCCGGCGGCACGCCGTGAATGAGCAGCGCGGCGATCAGCACGGCCGTCACAGGACCGGTCGGGATGCCGAGCGCCAGCATCGGAACGAATGCCCCGGTCGAAGCCGAATTGTTGGCGGATTCGGGCCCTGCGACACCGGCGACGGCGCCCTTGCCGAACTCCTCGGGATTCTTGGCGACCTTCCGTTCGACCGCATAGGACATGAAGCTCGCGATGATATGTGCCGAGCCAGGAATGATGCCGATCATGAAGCCGAGCACCGAGCCGCGGGCGATCGGCATCGCGGCCTGACGCCATTCCGCTCGTGTGGGCAGAAGCTCTCGCATTTTCGGACTCATGATGTCCGACGCCACCTGCTTGCTCGGCGTCGCAAGCAATTCGCCGAGGCCGAACAGGCCGACTGCGACCGGTACGATGCCGATGCCGTCACCCAGCTCCTTGATGTCGAACGAGAAGCGGAAATGCCCGGTCATCACGTCGATGCCGATGGTGCCGAGCAGGAGGCCGATCGACGCCATCAGGAGGGTGCGGATCAGCGACGTGGTCGACATGTAGGCCAGGAAGATCAGGCCGAGCGTCAGCAGCGCGGTGTATTCCGGCGGGCCGAATCCCAGCGCGAATTCTGCCAGCGGCGGCGCGATCAGGGTCAGCATCACGATGCCGAAGGTGCCGGCAATGAACGATCCGACCGCCGCGATGCAAAGCGCGGCGCCGGCGCGGCCCTTCTTGGCCATCGCGTTGCCGTCGATGCACGTCATCACCGAGGCGGCTTCGCCCGGTATTCGCAGCAGGATCGATGTGGTCGAGCCGCCGTACTGCGAGCCGTAGTAGATGCCGGCCAGCATGACGATCGCCTTGGTGGCGTCGAGGCCGAACGTCAGCGGCAGCAGGATGCTGATTCCGGCCAGCGGCCCGATGCCCGGCAGCATCCCGACCAGCGTTCCGACGATGCAGCCGAGAAAGGCGAACCAGAGGATATCCGGCCGCAGCGCAACCGAAAATCCGAGAAGCAGGCTGTCGAGTGTTTCCACGGATCAGAACCAGAGCAGGCCGCGTTCCAGCGGCGTCTTCAGCGCGATGCCGAACATCCAGTAGGCGAATACGGTCAGGCCGACGGCGTAAGCGGCCGCCATCACGATGTTGCGCCGCTCGATCACCACGAGAAGCGAAAACACCAGCAGCGACATTGTGATCAGGAATCCCAGCGTCTGATAGAGCGCGACCGCGATCGCCGTGATCAGCAGAACCAGAAAGGCGTGGCTGCGGTCGCTCCAGTCGATGGACGAAAGCAGCGGGCTTTCGCGGCCGGCAACGGCGATGATCCCGCCGGCGCAGATCATCATGATCGACGCCACCAGCTTCGGCATCATGCCGGCCCCCGGCGACGACACGGTGCCGAACGGCAGATCTGCGCCGATGATGAAAACGAGAATGCCGAGGGCGATGAATACGCCCCCGGCCACGTGGTCGGAACGAAGCGTCATGTCTGGCCTTCCGTTCGCCCAGCGCCGTCCGGACAAGCACCCCGCCGGGCGGGGTGCTTCGGACCTTGCAATGGCGCGTCGAGCGTGCGGGTCACCCTTGGACCTTGCCGATCGACACGACCGCCGCGGCGGAGCGCTTGGAGTCCTCGTCCCAGAACGTGGTGAACTCCGCCCTGTTGAGGAAGCCCGGCTCGAGGCCGATCTTGGCGATGGCATCCTTGAACAGTGCGCTGTTGCCGGCCTTGTCGGTCGCGTCGGCCAGCGTCTTGAGCGCCGCCGCAGGCGTGCCTTTGGGTGCGAACAGGCCGACCCAGAGGTAATAGACGATGTCCATGCCGCGCTCCTTGAGCGTCGGCACGTCCGGCAGGACCTTCGAGCGCTGCGAGCCGAACGAGGCGAGGGCGCGCAGCTTGCCGGCCTTGACGTGCTGGATCGCCGCCTGGACGGTCTGGGTGCTGGCATGAGCGTTGTTGCCGAGCAGGGCGGTGACGGCAGGACCGCCGCCGTTGGTCGGCAGATGGCGCATCTTCACGCCGAGCGCGTGCTCGAACATCGCCATCGGCAGATGGCTGGCGCCATAGAGGCCGCCGGAGCTGTAGATGATCTTGGAGGGATCCTTCTTGGCCGCGGCGACGAATTCCTCCAGCGTCTTGTAGGGCTGCTGCGCGTTGACGAGCAGCAGAACCGGATCGGCGCTGAGCCGGGCCAGCGGGATGAAGTCGTCGCGGGTGAACTTGGGTGTCCGGCCGAACAGCTTGTCCACCTCGGCATACCCGGACAGGCCGTTGTTATGCGACAGGATGCTGTATCCGTCCGCCTTCGCGGCGGATGCGACCTGGGCGCCGACCGCACCGGCCGCGCCCGCCTTGGTCTCGACCACGACGGGCTGCTTGAGCGCCGTCTCAAGCGCGGCCGCCATCGGCCGCGTGATGAGATCGTTGGCGCCGCCAGGTGGGAACGCGTTGATGATCGTGACCGGGCGGGTGGGAAATGCCCCCTGTGCGACCGCCGTCCCCGTCGATATGGCGGCTGCGGCAGCGGTTGACCCAACGATGAATTGACGGCGATCCATGCTTTTCTCCGTTTGTTATCCTTAAACCTTGCCGATCGACTGCACGGCCGATTCGACACGCTTGGCGTAAGCATCCCAGAACTTGGCGAAGTCCGGCTGGTCCTGGTAGTCGAGGACGTCGCCAACATTGGCAATCGCCTTCTTGAACTGCTCGGTCGCGACCGCGTTCCTGGTTGCCTCCCGCAACTTTGCAATGGCCGCATCCGGCGTGCCCTTCGGCGCGAACAGGCCGACCCAGATCGAGAACTCCACGTCATAGCCCAGCTCTTTCAGGGTCGGGACGTCGGGCAGCAAAGCGGCACGCTTTGGAGAGAAGCAGGCCAGTGCGCGCAGCTTGCCGGCCTTCATCTGCGCCGCCGCCGCCGCAATCGAGGACACCAGCACCTGCGCGTTGTTGCCGAGCACCGCGGTCAGCGCCGGGCCGCCGCCCGCGGTCGGCAGGTGCTTCATCTGAATGCCGGAAGCCTTGATGAACAGTGCGGTCGGAAGATGCAGCGCGCCGTAGAGGCCCGACGAGGAGAAGATCAGCTTGCTGGGGTTCGCCTTGGCGTCCGTGACCAGTTCCTTGAGGTTCTTGTAGGGCTGCTTGTCGTTGACGACCAGGACCATTGGTCCTTCGGTCAGGCGAGCAATCGGGATGAAGTCTGCGCGGGTGAACTTCGGCGTGCGGCCGAACAGCTTGTCCACCGCCTCGAAGCCTGCGAGCGAGGGCAAATGGGCGATCAGTGTATAGCCGTCGGGCTTCGCGCTGGCGGCAAACTGCGCGCCGACGGCTCCGGCCGCACCGGCCTTGGTCTCGATGATGACCGGTTGCTTGAGCAGCGGTTCGAGCACGGCGGCGAAAGGCCGCCCGACCGTGTCAACGGCGCCGCCGGGCGGGAACGGATTGATCAGCGTTACCGGCCGGCTCGGATAAGCGCCCTGGCCAAACGCCGGGCCGGTTGCGAGCGTGGCAGCGACGGCTGAAGAGCCGACCACAAATTCACGTCTGTCCATTGCATCCTCCCTGGCAAACGGCGCTGCTGCGCCGTTCAAGCGCCGGCGTTCGTGACCGCCCGCTTTTCTTGCTGAGGCCGGGATCGTAGCTTCACGGGCCGGATTGGGCAACCGCAGGCGGCGGCCAAGGCGTCGCACGTTTCGTTATTCGACGATGGCGACCGCGCGGGTCCAGCCGCCGGACGCGGCGCGCACCTTCACCGGGAAGCAGCACACCGTGAATCCCGTCGCCGGCAGCGCCTCCAGATTGTGCAGCTTTTCGAGGTGGCAGTAGCCGATCTCGCGCCCGGCGCGATGGCCCTCCCAGATCAGGCTGGCGTCGCCGGTCTGCGCGAACCTGTCCTTGGTGTAGATGAACGGTGCATCCCAGCTCCAGCCATCGATGCCGGTGACACGCACGCCGCGCTCCAGCAGATAGAGTGTGGCCTCACGACCCATGCCGCAACCGGTCGCAACGTAGTCGGGCTGGCCGTAGCGCGCACCGGCCGCGGTGTTCACCAGCACGATCTCCAGCGGCGAAAGACTGTGGCCGATCCGTTTCAGCTCGGCCTCGACGTCGTCCGCAGTGGCCACGTAGCCGTTGGGGAAATGTCTGAAATCGAGTTTCACGCCGGGCTGCATGCACCAGTCCAGCGGGACCTCGTCGATCGTGATCGCCCGCTTGCCGCGGTCCATCGTGGACGAGAAGTGGTAGGGCGCATCGAGATGGGTGCCGCTGTGGGTGGCGAGCGACACCCATTCGATCGCCCAGCCCTCGCCGTCCGGCAGGTCCTGCTCGCGCAGGCCGGGAAAGAACTTCAGCACCTCCGGCGCGGTCTGCTTGTGGTTCTCGTACCGGATCTTCGGTCCGTAGCCGGGCGGATCGGCCGGCACGTCGTTCTCCAGCGGTATCGAGATGTCGACGATCTGGCGCGGCATGCGGAAGCCCTCCCGGTCATGGGGCGCGGCATGGGACGAAGCGGAATTCCGGGCTTCGTCTGCGCGACCTCGATTGCAGCCTTGCCGGGTTCCTGCACGGCCCCGGATGTTTTAAGACATTCAGCGACACGTACGACAAGTGCAAGGCGGGGGAAACGGCCATGGCGGAATGGAAGGCGGCTGAACTGGAGTGGGGGCACGGACCTCGGGTCTTCGAGATGTTCCTGGAGCCCACGTGTCCGTTCTCGAACAAGGCCTTCGGCAAGATCAAGGAACTTCTGTCCGCCGCCGGCGAAGACAAGGTTACGGTCAAGGTCCGGCTGCAATCCCAGCCGTGGCATCTCTATTCCGGCGTGATCGTCCGGGCGATCCTTGCAGCCTCGACGCTGGAGAACGGCCGGGAGGCGGCATGGCGCGTCATGGAAGCCGTGGCCGCGCATCGCGATGAATTCGAGTTCGACAAGCATTGCACCGGCGCCAACCGCACCGCCACCCCGAACGACATCATCGCGCGGATCGAGCGTTACAGCGGCGTCGAACTGGCGGGGGCGTTCGACATTCCCAACCTGGACAAGGCGGTCAAGATGCATTGCCGCTACGCGAGGCAGAACGGAATTCACGTCAGCCCGACATTCATGATCGACGGGCTGGTCCAGTCGGACATGAGCAGCGGAGATGCCGTGTCCGCCTGGGCGAAGCGCCTGGGCGGCAATTGAGTGCTGCCTCCGCTGCGTCGGCGGTGGTCGGATGGCCGGAAACGCCCTCGCTGTTGTATATCTCGTTGCGATAGCCGGCCGCGGGTCCGGTTCTCATAGAAAGAAATCGGGATGAGCTTCGCGCAACCCCACATTCCCACCGAATACCACTTCGATCTGCTGGGGCTGACAATCCCGATTCACTGGAACTACCACGCCTTCCTGATGGTCGCGATCTGGTTCGTGGTGGTGCCGATCTGCATTATCGTGATCCGGTTCGGCAAGCCGCGGCCGACGCTGACGGGCCTGCAGCGCAAGGTCAGCATCTGGCATGCGGAGTGGTGGTGGTTCAGCATTCACAAGTACGGGCTGATCTTCGCGATCACCATGGCGCTTGCCGGCGCGGTCGTCGCGGTCGTCGTCAGCGGCGGCTATAGCGGCACGCTGCATTCGTTCTTCGGCATCATGACGATCCTGCTGGGATGCCTGCAGATCGCGGGCGGCTGGCTCAGGGGCAACCACGGCGGCAAGAACTACTTCACGGCCAAGCCAGACGATCCGAAGACCTGGTTCGGCGATCACTACAACATGACGCCGCGCCGGCGGAAGTTCGAGGCCTACCACAAGACCGCCGGCTATTTCGTTTATTTCTTCGCTTCCGGCGCGGTCCTGACCGGCGTGATTCAATATCCGATACCATGGCTCGCGGAGTTCGTCATCGCCATGGTGCTGATAGCCTTCGTCACCGC
This sequence comes from uncultured Rhodoplanes sp., assembly GCA_964528635.1. Taxonomy (GTDB): domain Bacteria; phylum Pseudomonadota; class Alphaproteobacteria; order Rhizobiales; family Xanthobacteraceae; genus Z2-YC6860. Next base: position 15,785 of record CAZGSW010000075.1, read on the forward strand.
CGTCGTGCTTGAGTACAAGGGCTACCGCTACGACGGTTATCGCGCTGCGCACGGCTACACGATGGATGCGCCGTTCAACAAGGAGCGCGAGTTCCTCTGACGCGTCGGACGGCTGTTTCGGATTTTCGCCTCGCCATCTCGGGAACGACACGACATGAGCAGTCAGGATCTACCCAAACCCGACTTCGTCAGGAACATGAAGCTGATCGGCTATTCCGATCAGGGCGGGCGGGAGGACGGCGTGCAGGTCATGGTCAACAAGGGCCATGCCTTTGTCGGCCACATGTTCTCGAAGGGCTTCAGCGTCATCGACGTGCGCGACCCGCGCAATCCGAAGCCGGTCAAGTACGTGCCGGCGCCCCACAACACCTGGACCATTCATCTGCAGACCTTCGAGGACCTGCTGCTGGTCATCAATGCGCGCGACATGTTTGCGGCGCCCGAGTTCCAGGACGAACGCTCCTACTACATAGGCTCGCACAGTGATCAGGCGGGCGAAGCGGAGGCCGCGCCGGCAGAGAAGCGCGACTGGACCGCGGGCCTCGTCGTCTATGACATCAAGAATCCGGCGGAGCCGCGGAGGATCGGCTTCATGCCGGTCGAGGGCGGCGGCATCCACCGCATCTGGTACACCGGCGGCCGCTGGGCCTACGTCTCGGCGATGATCGACGGGTTCACCGACTACATCTTCCTGACCGTCGATATGTCCGATCCCACCAGGCCGAAGGAGGCCGGCCGCTACTGGTTGCCCGGCATGAACACGGCGGCGGGCGAGACGCCGGCGTGGGGCGAGAACCGCCGCTACGGTCTGCATCATGCCATCGTCCACGGCGACACCGCCTACGGCGCATGGCGCGACGGCGGGCTCGTCATGATGGACGTCTCGGACCGGACGAAGCCGAAGCTGATCAAGCACCACAACTGGTCGCCGCCGTTCGGCGGCGGGACGCACAATTGTCTGCCGCTGCCCGACCGCGATCTGCTGGTGGTCGCCGACGAGGCGGTGCTCGACAACTGCGAGGACGGCATCAAGTACGTCTGGATGTTCGACATCCGCGAGCCCACCAATCCGGTCAGCATCTCGACGTTCCCGACGCCGGACGAGGCGGACTACTGCAGGAAGGGCGCGCACTTCGGTCCGCACAACATTCACGAGAACCGGCCGGATACGTTCGTCAGCTCGAGCCTGATCTTCTCGACCTATCAGAACGCCGGCATCCGCGTGACCGACATCGGCAATGCGTTCCAGCCGAAGGAGGTGGGAGCCTTCGTGCCGCCGGAGCCGAAGCGGCTGGTCGACGGCCGCCTCAACCGGGCCAAGGTGATCCAGTCCTGCGACGTTCTGGTCACCCGCGACGGCGTGATCTACACCACCGATTTCAACGGCGGCATGTACATTCTGGAGTATAATGGCTGAACGTCCGGCGCCGCGCTTCGTTCGCAAACGCCGCGACACGAGAAAATCCGGTGCGATGTCGGTTCGCAGATCGCAGCGGTCACGAGCGGAGCAAGACACATGTACGCGCCTGCCGGAGTGAAGACCAGCAAGGACTTCCCGATCCCCGACACGATGAAGGCGTGGGTGCTGGGAGGCGTCGGCGAACTTCTGCTGAAGGACAAGCCGGTGCCGGTGCCCAAGAAGGCCGAGGTGCTGGTCCGCATCGACGCGGTGGCGATCTGCGCGACCGACCTGGAAATCATCTATCACGGCCCGCCGGCGATGATTCAGGGCGGCATGCCGTTCAACAAGAACTTCACGCCGGGCCATGAGTACATGGGCACGGTGGTGGCGTTAGGTCCCGGCGTCGACGAGTACGAAATCGGCCAGCGCATCTCGGTCGAGATCCATGCCGGCTGCGGTCAGTGCAAGCGCTGCCGCATGGGCATGTACACCTCCTGCCATAACTACGGGCTGAACTACGGCGACGTCGACAAGGGCCATCGCGCCAACGGCTTCACGACCGACGGCGGCTTCTGCGAATACCAGGTCAATCACATCAACACGCTGGTCGCGATCCCCGACGACATGTCGGACGAGGAGGCGACGCTGGTGGTGACCGCTGGCACTGCGATGTACGGGCTCACCGAGCTCGGCGGCCTGGTGGCCGGCGAGAGCGTGGCCGTCACCGGTCCCGGACCGATCGGTCTCTTAGCGGTTGCTGTGGCAAAAGCACTCGGCGCGCAGCCGGTCATCCTGACCGGGACCCGCGACAACCGCCTCAAGATCGGGCTCGAGCTTGGCGCCGATCACGTCGTCAACGTCCGCAAGGAGCCGGACGTCATTGCGGCGGTGAAGAGGCTCAACGGCGGCAAGGGCGTCGACTACGTGATCGAGTGCTCGGCGGCGCCGAGCGCGCTCAACGACGCGATCAGGATGGTCAACCGCGGCGGCCAGGTCTGTCTCGCCGCGTTCCCGCATGAAGAGGCGATGGTCGACATCGGGCATCTCGCCAAGAACAACATCTATGTCTATGGCATCCGCGGTGAGGGCAAGTCCGCGACCCATCGCGCCGAAGCCTACATGCGGCAGAAGCGCTTCGACGCGACCAGGATCCACACCCACACGTTCCCGCTGGAGGATCTGCCGACTGCGATCCGCTACGCCAAGGATCGCGTTGAGGACGCGATCAAGGTGGTGGTGAAGG
>CAZGSW010000076.1:0-18379 GCA_964528635.1 uncultured Rhodoplanes sp.
TGCGGACCTGCGACATCGACCATTATTTCACCAACATGCCGGACGTTGAGTAGGCCCCGGCCGCAACTCTCCGCCCCGATCCCATCCGCAGGCCCGGCCGTGGCATATTCGGCCTGCAACCGATTCGACCTCCGACCGACATCTCATGGCCAAGAAAATCGCAAACAAGACCGCCAAATCCGACAAGAAGGCCGGCGACCTGTTCGCGCAGGCCCCGGCCGCCGCGCGCCGCGAAGCGGAGAGACCCTCCCCGCGCAAGGACAAGCCCGCGCGCGGCTCGGGCGACGGCACCTATTCCGCCAGGCACATCGAGGTGCTGGAGGGGCTGGAGCCGGTGCGGCGGCGGCCCGGCATGTACATCGGCGGCACCGACGAGAAGGCGCTGCACCATCTGTTCGCCGAGGTGATCGACAACGCCGTGGACGAGGCGCTGGCCGGCCACGCCACCTTCATCGAGGTGGAGCTGGAGGCCGACGGCTTCCTCTCCGTGACCGACAACGGCCGCGGCATCCCGGTCGACCGGCACCCCAAGTTCAAGGACAAGTCGGCGCTGGAAGTGATCATGTGCACGCTGCACGCCGGCGGCAAGTTCGACTCCGAGGTGTACGAGACCTCCGGCGGCCTGCACGGCGTCGGCGTCTCGGTCGCCAACGCGCTGTCCGAACGGCTGGAGGTCGACGTCTGGCGCGAGCAGCAGCAGCATCACATGGCGTTCGAGCGCGGCAAGCCGAAGGGCAAGCTGCAGAAGCTCGGCCGTACACCGAACAAGCGCGGCACCCGTGTCCGCTTCCGCCCTGACCCGGAAATCTTCGGGCCGAAGGCGCATTTCATTCCCGAGCGCCTGTTCAAGATGACGCGCTCCAAGGCGTATCTGTTCGGCGGCGTCGAAATCCGCTGGACCTGCGCCAAGGAACTCCTGCACGGCGACGACGTGCCGGAAAAGGCCACGTTCCACTTCGAGGAGGGGCTGCGCGACTATCTCAAGGACACGCTGAAGGATGCCACGCTGGTCCATCCCGACGTCTTCACCGGCTCGACCGGCAAGGTCGGCCAGCACGGCGGCGCGCAATGGGCGGTGGCATGGACCGCCGACGCCGACGGCTTCCTCAACTCGTACTGCAACACCATTCCGACGCCGGACGGCGGCACCCACGAGTCGGGGCTGCGCACCGCCCTGCTCCGCGGTCTCAAGGACCACGCCGAGCGCGTCGGCCAGGGCAAGCGCGCGGCGCCCATCACCAGCGAAGACATCATGGTCGGCGCCGGCTGCATGCTCTCGGTGTTCATCCGCGAACCGGAGTTCCAGGGCCAGACCAAGGACCGGCTCGCCACTGCCGAGGCGCAGCGCATCGTCGAGAACGCGATCAAGGACCCGTTCGATCACTGGCTCGCCGGCAATCCTGTACAGGCCAACAAGCTGCTCGACTTCGTGGTCGACCGCGCCGAGGAGCGCGTCCGCCGCCGCCAGGAGAAGGACATTTCGCGCAAGACCGCGGCGAGGAAGCTCCGCCTGCCCGGCAAGCTCGCCGACTGCACCAGCGGCCAGGCCGCGGGCTCGGAAATCTTCATTGTCGAGGGCGATTCCGCCGGCGGCTCCGCCAAGCAGGCGCGCGACCGCGCGCTGCAGGCCGTGCTGCCGCTGCGCGGCAAGATCCTCAACGTGCAGTCCGCCGGCCGGGACAAGATGGCGCAGAACCAGCAGCTCGGCGATCTGGTGCAGGCGCTCGGCTGCGGCACCGGTTCGCACTACCGCGACGGCGACCTGCGCTACGACAAGGTCATCATCATGACCGACGCCGACGTCGACGGCGCACACATCGCTTCGCTCCTGATCACGTTCTTCTACACGCAGATGCAGCCCCTGATCGACAAGGGCCACCTCTATCTCGCGGTGCCGCCGCTGTACCGGCTATCGCACGGCGGCAAGACGTTCTACGCGCGCGACGACAAGCACCGGGCGGAGATCATGGAGCGCGAGTTCCGCGCCAACGCCAACGTCGAGGTGAGCCGCTTCAAGGGGCTCGGCGAGATGATGGCGCACCAGCTCAAGGAAACCACCATGGACCCGAGGAAGCGCACGCTGTTGCGGGTCAAGGTGGTGGAGGACGACAGGAAGGCCACGTCGAAATCGGTCGAGCGGCTGATGGGCAACAAGGCCGAGGCGCGGTTCGAGTTCATCCAGGAGCGCGCGGCGTTTGCCGATGAAGCCGCGCTGGATGTGTAGAAGGCTCGGTGAGATGGCCGCGCGGCTCAGAGCCGCCGCGCTCGGATTCGATGTTAACCTGGTGCCGACGCCCGGAGATCCGTCGATGTTGGATTTAAGACATTGATTTTTCTCTAACTCATTGCATTTTCTTAATTACCGCATTACTGACCTACGTCAGAACGGCGAGAAACACCACAACTGCAACGCCGGTAGCGATCGCATCGTTGGTGCGCTTTTGATCCTGAGCGCCCGCAACCTGAGCGGCCCTTGCTGAAACGCCCTGCGCTTCCTGCCCCAACTGCGCACACGTGTGGTTCTGATACACGATCGGCGAAACGTAGGTTGCGCTCACGTCAGATGACTTCGAGGCACAACCAGTGAGAACGGCGGAACCTGCCGCCGCAAGCAAAAGCATACGCATTGCTACTCCCCCTAACCCGGGGTCATATTCTCGCAACCATCGATCTTACTTGATCACGCGAAACGCCGCCGATCGTATATCTCTTTCAACTTCTTTCGCTGGTTCACTGTCATCGTCCGAGAAGGTTGCAAAAACGTAGTGACCACCCTTCTGCCGCGGCAAAGTTAGATAATAGGTCGTCGTCGCTTTCTGTCCTACTTGGCATCCTGTTACAACGCGCGCTGCACTGCTTGAGTCAGTCTCTGGGGTCGCCGTCAGAGCGAACTTGCCTTTGCAACTTTCTGCCGCCACAGCAATCAACTTGGCGTTCATGTCGCGTGGCCGCCGCACATCTTTGTCAGTGACAATGAACATCGCCCCTTTAGCCACTGGCGAGGCCCAAATCACATCTACCGGCACTCCATTCTCCGAGGTGCCAGGCACAAGCCTAAACCCATTAATGCCTGCCTCTGAAAGCAGATTTGCCATAACCGAGGTAGCCTCAGCACGAAGCACATCACGCGAAGTCTCGTACGCGCTCGAACTGCCTGAGCGTACGCCAGAAGTTTGCCGCTCCGTTGCGCTTGCGACTTGCCGATTTTCGTCAGCTTGCATTGGCGTCGGTTTCACCCGCTCAGTCACGCATTGCAAAAGCTGGGGAAGCATTCTTGACGTGTCAGTAAGAGCGAACTTGTAGGATAAGTCTTTGGCGCGCAATTCGAGAAAATGTGCTGCCTTAAAGCGCCGAAAAAGTGAAGCCTTCGGATCGAGCGACACGCGCAGGAAATTAGAATCGATAGCGTAGGCCTCGACCAAAGTCGGCGCAGCGCCATCGAGCGACAGCGCGAGTTTAACGGTCGAATCCGGTCGGACAGAAAAATTGTCTGAAGTGAAACCTATGGCCCACCGATAGTTTCCCGTGACCATAAACAGCACGCCGACGCCATTTTTATAACTGCTCGACGCCGCGCAATGGGTGAAGCGCTTCGTTCGGTCGGAAGCAAATGCACCACCTCGCCAATTTCCGACTTGGAATGACTTGCCGATTTGGGCTGCGTCTGCTTCTGCACAAGCCAAAGCAAGCCCAATAGCTCCGAGCGCAAGTGAAGCAGATCGTGACATAACCCACCCCCTTCCTTTCACACCCAGGATTTAACCATTTGCCCTCGTCCGAATGCAACCAGTGATGGGGGTTAGGGCCTGCAGACATCCTTGATTGAGGATATCTTCTTCTTTTGTTCTGGTCGGTGCCATGCCGGAGACCGAAGCCAGCCTGCTTCGTTTTTGCAATCGCGTTTGCGCTGAAAGGTGTGCGGCTTCAGATCGGCAAGCGTTTCGTCAGGCTCAATCTATCCGAAGAACAACGCTACGAAGTGGCGCGGCAGACGATCGATGAGCTTCGACGATACGGAGGGTGGAAAGAGTTGGATGAGGCGGTGGGGCTGGTTTGTTTAAACAATTCGACTTGTGCTGAGAGGAAGGACGAAGATGACAAATGAAGAAATTGTTTTTGACTTCCCGATTGACGTGGAGCAACTGCTTAAAGCTTTGGATACAGCGCATTGCGCTGCGTGAGGTAGCCTACACACCAGACGCAACCGGGGTCGCGCTCAGAAGCTCGACAAGCCACGACTCAGGCGTGGCTAGACTGGACTTGGTTTCAAAGTTCTGATTTCCGAAGAAGCGCGCGATTTGTCCCCTGCCCCATTGGTGCCGACGCCCGGACTCGAACCGGGACGGGAGTTTCCTCCCAAGGGATTTTAAGTCCCATGCGTCTACCATTCCGCCACGTCGGCACGCGGCGGTTCTAACACCGCACGCTGCGCCGCAGAAACCGGATCGGCCGGGCAACAAGCAGCGTCGGTCAGAACCCTGGTCCCACAAGCGAGTCCGCTTACACAGGACTGTCCCCGTCATGCCCGCGCTTGTCGCGGGCATCCACGCCTTCTTTCTGTCCGGCAAACGCAAGGCGTGGATGGCCGGGACATAGGCGAGCGAAGCGACGCCGTCCTTCGGACGGCTGTGCCCGGCCATGACGACGGTGGATTCAGCGCGAGTGGAACAACGCCCCTCACGCCTTTCCGGTGTGGCCCCAGGTCTCGTCCCAGTCCTGGCCCTGCGCGTCGACCACGCGGCCGTCGGCCTCGAAGAACTTGTTGGGCACCTGGAAGATCGCCAGCATCAGCCCGCCCTCCGGGCACCAGGCGGCGTGGCGGCTGCCGGCCTCGCGCCAGATGAACTCGCCCTTGTTCGCCTCGATGCCCTCGGCGGGGCCTTCCTTGTCGACCAGCCGGCCCTCGAGCACGTAGGTCTGCTCGATGTTGACGTGCTCGTGGTCGGGCAGCGTGGCGCCGGGCGCGAAGCGCATCAGCGCTGTCATCAGGCCGGTCTCGTGATCGAACAGCAGCGTCTTGGCCTCGCAGCCCGGAAAGCGCGTCTTCTGCCACTCCATGTCCTGCGGGCGCACGACGTGCGAGTGGGTGTCGGCGGAGGCGTTCGGATTTGTGCCCTTCGGCGTGACGGCGTCCATGGCGATGCTCCGTTCCGGGTGAACCTGACCGCGCGATGATAGCCGCTTCGGGCCGCGCCGTCAGCCGGGTCAGTTCGGCGGCTTGATGTTCGCCTTCTCGATGATGGTGGCGAACTTCCTGCTCTCGGATTGGACGAAGTCCCTGAATTGCGCCAGCGTGGTGGCGCGTGGCACGATGCCCTGCAGCGCCAGTTTCTTGACCATCTCCGGTTCGGTGAAGGTCTTCACGACGATGCCGTTGAGCTTCTCCAGGATCGGCGCGGGCGTGCCGCCCGGCGCGAACACGCCGAACCAGTTCAGCAGTTCGTAGCCCTTGAGCCCCGGCGAGCCCTCCTGCAGCGGCGCGACATCCGGAAGCTGCGGCATCCGCTCCAGCGAGGTCACCGCCACCGCACGGATCTTGCCCGACTGAATGAGCGGCAGCGCCGCCGCATAGCTCGAGAAGCTCATGGTGACGGCGCCGGTCGCAACGTCGGTCACCGCGGGCACCGCGCCGCGATACGGCACATGCAGCACGTCGGTGCCCGCCATGGAGTTCATCAGTTCGCCCGCGAGCTGCTGCGGGTTGCCGACGCCGGACGAGGAGAACGACAGCTTCTTCGGATTGGCCTTGGCGTAGGCGATCAGCTCCTGCGGCGTCTTCACCGGGGTCGCGGCCGCCACCACGATCACGCACGGCACGATGCCGGCGAGCGCCACCGGCGCCAGCTCCTTCATCGGGTCGTAGGTCATCTTCTGCTTGTAGAGATGATGGCTGATCGCGATTTCGCCGGAGGTGGCCATCATGATGGTGTGGCCGTCGGGCGTGGCCTTTGCCGTCGCCTGGGCCGCGATCATGCCGGCGGCGCCGGTGCGGTTCTCCACCACCACCGCCTGGCCCCACGCCTTCATCGGCTCGGCGAGGATACGCGCCAGCAGATCAATCCCGCCGCCGGCGGGAAAGCCCGCGATGACGCGGATGGTCTGGCTGGGATAGGCCTGCGCCGCAGCCGTTGTGGCGCCGCCGGCCAACGCCGCAACGCCCGCTCCCGCGACGAAACCGCGTCGTGTCAGCATCGTATCCTCCCTGCCATGTTCTGTCTGTTCAGGCGCCACCTTCGCGGATCGGCGGCACAAAGGCCAGCCCGGTGTCCCAGGGGAAATAGATCCAGGTGTCCTGCGAGACCTCGGTGATGAAGGTGTCGACCATCGGCCGCCCCATCGGCTTCGCATAGACGGTGGCGAAATGCGCCCCCGGCAGCAGTTCGCGCACCACCTTGGCGGTCTTCCCGGTGTCGACCAGGTCGTCGACAATCAGCACGCCCTTGCCGGCCATCTCCACGATCGACGGCGTCACCGTCTTGATCAGGTTGAGTTCACCCTGCGTCTTGTAGTCGTGATAGCTCTCCACGCACACCGTCTCGATCAGCCGCACGTTCAGCTCGCGCGCCACGATCGCGGCCGGCACCAGGCCGCCGCGCGTGATCGCCACGATCGCGTTGAAAGGCCCCGACGCATGAAGCCGCCACGCCAGCGCGCGGGCGTCGCGGTGGAACTGGTCCCACGACACCGGGAACGCCTTCTGCGTCGCCGGCTGCGACTGGACCTGCGGCTCTGCCATGTGGCTTTCCCCTCCCCGGGATGTTCGTCTAGCGAATGTCGGGCATGAAATCGAACCGCTCCGGACCTGGCGGCGGCTCCGATGGCGACTGACTCATGTCGACTGACTCATGGCGACTGGCATCATGCCGACTTGCGCAGCCCCTCGCGCACCTCCACCAGCATGGCCTCGACCGCCGCCGTTGCGGCGGCCAGCATCTGCGGGTCGCGCGAGCGCACCACGATGTTGCTGTTGGGTCCGCTGTCATCAACGAACGGATAGCTCCCGATGGTGACGCCCGGGTATGCCTTGGCGATCGCGGCGAGCGGCGTGCCGATATCGCCTTCGCGCAGGCCGGAGCGCACCGTCTCCGATAGAATCTTCACGCCGGTCCTTAGCGTCGGCGCCACCTCGTCGAGCATCGCCTGCATGATCGCGGGCACGCCCGCCATGACGTGGACGTTGCCGATCCGGAACCCCGGCGCGCTCGACACCTTGTTGACGATCAGGTCGGCGCCGGCCGGGATGCGCGCCATGCGAAGCCGCGCCTCGTTGAGATCGGCCTCCTTGATGCGGGTGAGCAGCATGGCGCGGGCGCGCGGATCCACGTCGATGGAGACCCCGAACGCCTTGGCCACGCAATCCGCGGTGATGTCGTCGTGGGTCGGACCGATGCCGCCGGTGGTGAACACGTAGGTATAGCGGTGGCGCAGCGCGTTGAGCGCGGCGACGATTTCCGGCTCCTCGTCGGGGACGATCCGGACCTCTTTGAGATCGATCCCGATGTTGGTCATGTACTCGGCGATGTAGCCGATGTTCTTGTCCTTGGTGCGACCGGACAGGATTTCGTCGCCGATCACGAGAATTGCGGCCGTGACGATTTCCGGTTTTGCCGCATCGGACATCTGGTGCTCTCCCCCGCCTGCTGCGGGGATCAGTAGCGCGGAACAAGGGGTCCGCTCAAGCCACCTCCGGCAAGCCGGAAACGCAGGCAGCATCGCGACAATCCGGCGTTGCCGCAACGGCGGCCGCATCGCTATAAACAGCCTTGGCGGAGGGGAATTCCATGACGTATTGCTGCGGCATCCTGGTGCGCGAGGGTCTGGTCATGATCGCCGACACCCGCACCAACGCCGGCCTCGACAACATCTCCACCTTCCGCAAGTTGCACACGTTCATCGAGCCGGGCGAGCGGGTGATGGCGATCGCCACCTCGGGCAACCTGTCGATCAGCCAGTCGGTGGTTTCGCTGCTGAGCGAAGGCATGGAGAACCCTGAGACCGGCGAGGTCGAAACCCTGAACAACGCGCCGACCATGTTCCAGGCTGCGCAGCGGATCGGCCAGGCGATCCGGCGCGTCCACGACATCGAGGCGGAGGCGCTGGCCGCCAACGACGTGAAGTTCGACGTGGCGTTCCTGTTCGGCGGCCAGATCCAGGGCGACAAGCTCCGGCTCTACATGATCTATTCCGCCGGAAACTTCATCGAGTGCACCGTCGACACGCCCTACCTGCAGGTCGGCGAGCACAAGTACGGCAAGCCGATCCTGGACCGGGCCGCCAAGTACGGCATCGATATCTACGACGCGCTGAAGATCAGCCTGCTGTCGATGGATTCCACCATTCGCTCCAATCTGGGCGTTGGCCTGCCGATCGACGTGGTGGTGGTGCGGCGCGACGCTGTTGACGCCGAGTTGGTGTACCGGATCGAGCCGGGCGAGCCCTACTTCCACGATCTGAGCGAACGCTGGTCGGCGGCGCTGCGGGCCGCACACATGGGCATCCCGCGGCCGCCCTACGTCACGCCACGCTGATTCCCGGGCAACCGTTTACTTTCGATTAACGCATCGCCGGGAAATGCATCGCCGCACCCGGCATTTTCGCATTTGCCGCAACGCGGCAAGCCAATGGCAAGCATTTCTGCCTAGCCTCGGCGAATCGATAAACGCCGCGGAGCAGGCTGTGTCGGCTGTCGCGCCCAGGGGAACCGCCCGGGCACGGGACAATCAGAAACCCACCGGCTGGGAACGGACACGCGTTGGCGTCGTCGTCCCGCTGTGCGTCGTCGTGGCCGTTGCGATCGTCTGCATCATCGTCGCCGCGCTGAGCTCGGCCAACCGCGCCGACGAGGTTTCGCTCGAAAACGAGAAGCAGCTTCTGATGCGCGCCATTGCCAACCATGGCGAATGGTCGCTGCGCCGTCTGCACAACATGACCGCCACCGACGGTTCGATCCGCGGGCTTGATCTCGACGGGCCGCGCGAGACGGTTCGTCCGAGGCTTGCGCGCTGGCTCGAGCCGATGCGCGACCACGATCTGGTGTGGGTGGTGGGTTCCCAGGACCAGCTTGTCTACGGCCAGGCCGGGCGCGACCTGGGCGACGTCTATGCGCCGGATGCGTCCTACACGTATCTGCGCCCGGTGATCGACTATCTGCGCAACCGGGCGGAGCTGCCCGACCGCGTGATCCGCCTGATCGGACGCAGCCCGCTGCCGGACCAGCCACGCGTGCCGGAAACCGTGCTTCTGACGATGTTCATGGGACGTGTCAGCGTGGTCAGCGCCGTCGCCTTGCCCTCCAACACCGTGAAGGACGGCCACGGCCCGATGATCGTGACCGGCCGTTTCATCGAGGACACCCTGCTCAACACCATCGGCGACCAGTTGCGGCTCGAGAACCTGCGGACGGTCACCGGACCAGCCGCCAGGCGCGGCGAGTATGTGTTCGATATCGTCGACGCGGCGCAGAAGCCGGTGGTACGCTTCGCGTGGGCGCCGCAGCAGCCCGGCGCCGAGATTCTCAGCAACGTCATCCCCTTTATCGGGATTGCGCTCGCCGGCTTCGCCCTGCTGACCGGCCTTGTGCTCCGGTTCATGAGGCGGACCGCGGAAACCATCACGGCCGGCGAAAACCGCCTGCGTTACCTCGCGCTGCACGATCCGCTGTGCGGACTGCCGAACCGGAACTACTTCAGCGACCGGCTGGAGGAGGTGATCGAAGGTGTACGGCGCGGCGGCCCGGCGAGCGCGGTGTTCTACATCGATCTCGATCACTTCAAGGACGTCAACGACACGCTCGGTCATCCGGTGGGCGACGAGCTGATCCGCAACGTCACCCGGCGGCTCGCCAGCACGTTGCGCAGCGAGGATCTGGTCGCCAGGCTCGGGGGCGACGAGTTCGCCGTCATCACCTCGGTCTCGTCGAACCATGCCGTGCTGCTTGGCGTCGCCGACCGCATCATCGGGATATTGAGCGCGCCGTTCTCCATCGACGGGCACACCATCGTGATCGGCGCTTCGATCGGCATCGCCATCGCCGACAACCGCTCGCAAAGCGGCGCCGCGGACGTCATGCGGTACGCCGACATGGCCCTGTATCGGGCGAAGAACGAAGGACGCAACCGCGCCTGCGTCTACGACGCGGCGATGGACGCCGACCTGTCCAACCGCAAGCTGGTCGAAGCGGAACTGCGCGAGGCGATCGAGAACGGCTCGCTCGACGTGCTGTACCAGCCCATCGTCAACGCCAGCGGCGAGACCGTGGTGGGCGTGGAGGCGCTGGCGCGCTGGCCGCATCCGACCCGCGGGCTGATCTCGCCGAGCGAGTTCATCCCGGTCGCCGAATACAGCGGGCTCATCATCGAACTGGGCAGCTACGTGCTGCGGCGGGCCTGCCTGGACGGCAAGGCCTGGCCCGGCCTGACGGTCGCGGTGAACGTGTCGCCCCTGCAATTCCGCCAGATCGACTTTTTTTCCATGGTCGAGCGCGTCGTCGGCGAGACCGGATACGATCCGACGCGTCTCGAACTGGAGCTCACCGAAAGCACGCTGATCGGCAACGTGGAAAGCGCCGAGGCTTCGATGGCGCGGCTCCGGTCGCTCGGAGTGCGGCTGGCGCTCGACGACTTCGGCACCGGGTATTCGAGCCTGCAATACCTGCGGCGGTTTCCGTTCGACAAGATCAAGATCGACCGCAGCTTCGTGCTCTCGATCGAGAAGGGCGCAGACGGCGCGGCGATCGTGCACGCCGTCGTCAGCCTGGGCCGCGGCCTCGGCATGAAGGTCACCGCCGAGGGCGTCGAAACCGCCGACCAGCATCTGTTCCTGCGCGCCGCCGGCGTGCATTACATGCAGGGCTTCCGGTTCGGCAAGCCGATGAAGGCGAGCGAGATCACGGCGCGCCTCGCGGTGCCGACCGTCTATCGCAGCATCGAAAGCGACGCCGCCGCGGCGCTCGCGAGCTGAGCCGCCCTCCTTCCGCACAACAGGCATTGCAGCCCGCTGCCTGAGCCTTCAGGATGCCGCCGCATTGAAACGTGGAGGACGGCATGGCTGGACAGAGAGTGGCGGTGGTGACGGGCGCGGGAACCGGCATCGGCAAGGCGGTGGCGCTGGCACTGGCGGCCGACGGCTTTGCCGTGGTGCTGGCCGGCCGGCGCGCCGACAAGCTCGAGGAGACCGCGAAGGAAGCCGGCAACGCCAAGACCCTCGTGGTGCCGACCGACGTGAGCGATCCGGAGTCGATCCGCGCGATGTTCGACCGCGTCAGGAAGGAGTACGGCCGCCTCGACCTGCTGTTCAACAACGCCGGCATCGGCGCGCCCGCGGTGCCGATGGAGGAGCTGCCGCTGGAAACCTGGAAGAAGGTGGTGGACACCAACCTGACCGGCGTCTTCGTCTGCACCCAGGAGGCGGTGAAGATCATGAAGGCGCAGGACCCCAAGGGCGGGCGCATCATCAACAACGGATCGATCTCGGCGCACACGCCGCGGCCGCGCGCGGCGGCCTACACCTCGACCAAGCACGCCATCACCGGGCTCACCAAGCAGACCGCGCTGGACTACCGCGACCAGGGAATCCTGTGCAGCCAGATCGACATCGGCAACGCGGCGACGCCGCTCACCGACCGCATGGTGACCGGCCAGGGTGTGCTGCAGCCGGACGGCAGCACGATGATCGAGGCGCGCATGGACGCCGACAGCGTCGGCAAGGCCGTGGTCTACATGGCCAACCTGCCAATGGACACCAACGTCCTGTTCATGACGGTGATGGCGAACAAGATGCCGTTCGTCGGCCGCGGCTGACGGAACGCCGCCGGTTGACGTCTCCCGCAGCGCAGCCGGCTATTCGCAGAACGTCCGGCCGTTGAAGCTGAAGCACTTGCTGTTGCTGGCCGCCGGCGCCTTCGGCCGCGACGGCACGGCCACGGCGGATGCCTTGCTCGGAGCGGCAGACGCCGCGCCTTGCCGCACCAGCGGGAGCCATGCGTAGCGCGCCCCGTGACGCCCGGCATAGCTGCGCACCAGTTGCCAGGTCTCGCCGCTGCACCTGTCGAACAGGATAGCGGGCGCCGCACCGGGCTGCGCCGGAATGACCTCGACGCAACCGGCGCCGGCTGGAGCCGGCGGCGCGGGCAACTCGGCTGAATGGGCCACAGCCGCCGTCAGGATCGCCGCGGCAAATGCCCCCACGGCCGCGATAGGGTTCGGACCGCAGTCCGTCAGTCGCTTCTTCATGGCGTCACCTCACACTGCAGGACGAGCCGACCTGGCGGGAACTCAGCACCTCGACGGTGCCGCTGGTGACGTGGTCGCGCTTCGTCGTTCCGGCGCCGACCTCGCGCACGACGGGGGCGGTGATGGAGCAACGGCCACCGCCCTGCATGTTGACCGTGATCTTGGCGCCGCCGACCTCCCACGTTCGCAGGATCGTCAGCGTGTTGCCCGATACAACGACAAGACCGTGGCCGCTACCGCGGACCTCCCTGGGCTTTCCGATCTGGGTCGAGATCGGCCGGTTCTGCCCGATCGGCTGTCCACGGAAGTTGGTGGAGTTGCGCGACACGCTGCCGGTGACCCTGCCGTCGCCGGAAATGGTGAGATTGAGGGCGAGCCTCATGTCGCTGTCGGCTTCTCTGCCGCCGTACCGGATCCTGTTCTTGTAGTTCACGGTCGCCGTTATCGACTTGCCCGCGAACGCTCCGGCGCCCTGCGCCAGCGCCGGCTGAGCCCCACCGAGGTATCCTGCCAGGCCCACAATCCCCGCCGCCACGACGAAATGCGTTGCCAGCTTGCTCATTCGCAGAACGTCCTGCCGTTGAAGTTGAAGCACTTGCCGCCTCGGCCGCCGCCACCACCGCCGGCAGCCGGCTTGCGCGGCGCCAATGCGCGCTTTTCTGCGGGCGCCGGCTTGGGGATGGCGACGCATTTGTCACCGTCGGCCTTCTCGCCGGTCTTGCAGACCGGAGGGCAGACGCGCTTGTCGATACCGCGGATGACCTTCAGCGTATCCATCGACAGGTCGTCGGGCACGCTGACGGATGCGAGCTTGGCGAAGTTCTGCAGCGCGGACCTGGTCGGCGCGTTGAACTGTCCGTTGACCGAGCCGCTGAAGCAGCCGACCCGCTGAAGCTCGAACTGCAGAAGCCTTGCGATCTCGGCGCGCTCCAGCGTGACGGCAGGCGGCGGCGCCTGCTTGCTCAGCGCCGCCATGCGCTGCTCAAGCGCAGCCGCAGCCGCGCGCTCCTCTTCGGCGAGCGTCTTCATCCTCGCCTGCGCCTCCTCGCGGCGCGTGGACTTCGGGAAGCGGTTGAGGAACAGCTTGAACTGGTTCGGGTCGGAACTGTCCTTCACAAGCCCCCAGGCGACCTCTTCCGGCTGCGGCTTCTTGGCCTCCGCGGCGAGGTCGGCGAGACGCTTCTGCAACGCCTCGGTCGCGGCACGCTGCTCCGCCTCGACGGTGGCAAGCCGCTTGTCGATCGCCGCACTTTCGGATTGGCGCTCGGCGGCGACCGCCGCCATGAGCTTCTGCGCTTCCGCGCGGCGCGGGCTGTCCGGGAACTGCTCGAGGAACAGTCGGAACTGGCTTTCGTCCTTGCTGTTGCGGATCATGTTCCAGGCCACGTCTTCCGGAGCGGGCCCGGCGGGCCTGGCCGCCTTCGCCGCCTCGGCCGCCTCCGCGGCAAGCGATGCCATCCGCTGCTCGAGCGCGCGGGTCGCTTCCGCCTGCTCCCGGGTGAGCGCGGCAATCCGCTTCTCGGCTTCCGCGCGCAGCGAGCTTTTCGGGAACTGGGCGATGAAGCGCTTCAACGCCGCCGGGTCGCTGGTGTCCTTGAGGAACGACCAGGTCACCTCGTCGGCTGGAATTTGCGGCGGCCTCGGCGCCACCGGATCCGCCGGCTTCAGATAGATCGTCTCGCGCGACAGGGAGCCGTAGACGAACGGCTGCTGCTCGCGCCGGGTGAGAAGGATCACGTCGTCGCGCACGTTGCGGAACAGGAAGTTGATCTCCAGACCCGGCGTCTCGATGTGGCTGAGCAGCGAAGACGTGAACGGGCTGTTGCGGCCTGCGCCGTCGGCGGCGACCGTGCCGTCGCGCGCGGCGAACGCAACCAGCACGTTTCCAGTCGGCTCGATGCTGGCCAGCCCGCGCGACACCGCACGGGTGCGCGTCGAACGCGTCATCTTGCGCGCGAACGGATTGTTGCGGCACGCATCGAGGATGATCAGGCCGAGGCGGCCCGCGCTTTCGACCGCGGGCATCAGGCTGCGCAGGCCCATCGCCTCGTGATCGACGTCGATGTCGGAACGAAGCTCCGCATCAACCGGGATCAGCCAGTTCTCGCCGCCGACCTCGATGCCATGTCCAGCGAAATAGACGATCGAGATGTCGGCGCCTCGCGCCTTGCGCCCGAACTCCAGCAGGCTGCGCCGCATCCTGTCGTAGGTCGCATCGTTGACGCGGTCGACCGCGAAGCCGAGCCGTTCCAGCGCCATCGCCATGTCGGTGGCATCGTTGATCGGGTTGTCGAGCGCCGGAACGTTGCGGTAGGCGCTGTTGCCGATCACCAGCGCGACGCGTTTCTCGGCCATGGCCGGCGCGGCCAGCACGATGCCGGCCAGAACCAGAAAGACGGCCCACACGATACGTATCGGTGCCAGACGGGCGGGCATGGTCTCCCCCTGAAACGGCCCAAGCGGCCTATACTACCGCACGGGCCCTGCAGCCGCCGCAACTATTGCAAAGCCCCTGTTCAATAGACGGACCGTGCCGGCGGGCGTTACAGCCCGCCCCCCATGAAATGGTGAAAGCCCCTTTGCCGTGGGCGACGGCCGGACCGCCCTTGACCCGAGCCCCGCCTGTCCCGTTCGATGAGCCGCCGGAAAACGGGGTGGTGAGCGGGGCCAATGGCGCAGTTGCAATCGGCCCTGGGAATCGCGGTCCTGATCGCGTTGGCCTGGGCGATCAGCGAAAATCGCCGGGCGGTGGACTGGAAGCGGATCGCCGCCAGGATCGCGCTCAGCGTCGCTCTGGCGGTGGTGTTCCTGAAGCTGCCTCCGGTCCGCGTCGCCTTCGCCGCCGCCAACGGCGCGGTCGCCGCGGTGGCCGAGGCCACCCGGGCGGGCACCGCGTTTGTGTTCGGCTATGTCGGCGGCGGGCCGCTGCCCTTCCAGTCGGTCGTCCCCGGCAACGAATTCGTGCTCGCCTTTCAGGCGCTTCCGATCGTGCTGGTGATGAGCGTCATCACCACGGTGCTGTTCTACTGGCGCGTGCTGCCGCCGCTGGTGCGGGGCTTCTCATGGGCCTTGCAGCGGACGCTTGGCGTCAGCGGCGCGGTCGGGCTGTCGGCGGCCGCCAATATTTTCCTCGGACACATCGAGGCGCCGCTGTTCATCCGGCCCTACCTGGCAAAGCTGTCGCGCAGCGAACTGTTCGTGGTGATGACCGGCGGCATGGCGGGCATCGCCGGGACCGTGCTGGTGCTTTACACCCAGTTCCTGTCTTCAAGCGTGCCGGACGCCGCGGGTCACTTCATCATCGCTTCGGTGCTGAGCGCACCGATCGCCGTGCTGATCGGCCAGATCATGGTGCCGGACGACCGACCGACTGACGAACACCGCCTGCCCGATCCCGAGCCTGTCGCGGCCTCGACCATGGACGCCATCGCCAAGGGCACGACCGCGGGCCTGTCGCTGCTGCTCAACATGGTCGCCATGCTGATCGTGTTCGTGGCGCTCGTTCATCTGGTCAATGCCGCGCTCGGCCTGCTGCCGCCTGCCGGCAGCGAGCCCCTCACGCTGCAGCGCATGCTGGGCTGGGCGATGGCGCCGGTGATGTGGCTGACCGGCATTCCGTGGGAGCAGGCGCAGACCGCCGGATCGCTGATGGGCATCAAGACGGTCCTGAACGAGTTGATCGCGTACCTCGAAATGTCGAAGCTGCCGGCCGACGCACTCGACCCGCGCTCGCGGCTGATCATGCTCTACGCGATGTGCGGCTTCGCCAACTTCGGCAGTCTCGGCATCATGATCGGCGGCCTCACCGTGATGGCGCCGGAGCGGCGCGACGACATCATCGCGCTCGGCATGAAATCGATCGTATCGGGCACGCTCGCCACTCTCGTCATGGGCGCGATCGTGGGCGTGCTGCATTGAGAACGCGCACTTTGATCGGCCGCATCCGCATCTACGTTCGTGTGGCCTCAACGCCCGACCGCCAGCGAAGTTTTTCATTCAGCGCGCGGCCAGCGGCGATGCCCGGCAGTTCGACGTATCGATACATCGCGAACGCAAGCGGCGTCGCGATGGCAGAGACCACAACGAACAATCCCAGCGCGATCACGAAATGGGGCAGGCCCGTGTCGACGATGTTGCCGAGCATCCTTGGATGGGCCCAGATCGGAATCAGCACCAAGATATGCACCAGATAGAAACTGTACGAAATACGGCCGTAAAAGCGTATCAATGGCAGATCGAAAAATCGCCCCACTCCGCCGAGCGAGCCGTAAGCGAGCAGAGCGATCATGATCGCGGCGAAGAACGCTTCAACCGAAATCAGCCAGCGCGAACCAAAGCCAACGGTATATCGCGCGGAATAAAACCCGGCGACGGCGACCAAAAACAGCGCCATCGCCGCTGCCGGAGACAGCCGGCGCGTGATGTGGGCGCCGGCAATGCAGGCAATCATGCCGGCGACAAACGATGTCAGCACGGCAAGCCCGAACGGCGTTGAAACCAGACGTATCCAGGTGCCGATCAACGAAAGGCAAACGAGCACCGCGAGCAGCACCAGGAGTCCGGCCATGCCGCAGATCCGGTACAGCGCATAGCCAAGCAGAATCAGCGGGACCGCCAGGACCTCGATCTGCAATGACCACATCACGCCGTTGATGCTCGTCGAGAGCAGCAATGCATTCCTTATAAGGCTCCCCAGTTCGTAGACGCTGGGGCCGCTTAGCGAATACCCGGTGGTCCAGTAGAATGCGGCGAACACCGCGATGGTTGCGACGACAGCCGGATAAAGCCGGAATATTCGCGCCTGGACGAAACGAGCGGTGCCGCGACCGCCATGCTGGGCGCCCCTCGATAGAGACAACATCAATACGAAGCCACTAAGAACGAAGAAGAGGTTGACCGCACTGATGCCCGGGCCGACGATTTCCAGGAGCGTGCCAAGCGGCCCAGGCCACGGCTCTGACATGGACCGCAGATAGGAGTAGGTCTTTCCTTCGGAGTTTAACCACGGCGATTGCCAGGCATGGAACGCAACGACCGTCAGGGCCGCAAGGCCGCGCAAAGATTCCAACCGGGGCAAAAAGCCCCTGTCCTTGATCCCGCCTTGCATTGAATATCCAGACCGCAACCAAAGTCGCACTTGCCTGCTGCAGGTGCAGCGAGGCGTCCTCGACAAGCACAAATCCTGCGACCGTACAATGCTCCTCCAGCCAACGCCGCTGTCATGCCTTCGAACGCGACGACGATTGCACGGGATGGTCAGTCCGCATCACGCGCCAAAGACGCGCGCAGTCGCACTTGTTCGCTCAGGCGGATCGCGGCCTATCCCGGCTGTCGCCCAGACATGAACATTGAGGGCGTCAGTGCAAACGGAATTCGCCGCCGATCGCCTTCAACTCGGCCGGCTTGATCAGCCGCGAGTGCGCCACGGTCACCGAATGCAGAACGCCCTCGAGCGAGCGCTGCCAGAACTTCAGGAAGCTCTGCAGTTCGGGAAAGTTCGGGCAGAGGTCATACTCCTGCCAAACGTAGCTTTGCAGAAGCCAGGGATGATCGGGGCGGCGATACAGGATCTGCGCGGTGGTCAGCCCGTAGCCACCCAACTGACGCTGGAAGTCTTTCGAAGCCATCGGCGATTCTCCTTCAGCCCGGCAAACGATTGTGTCACCCGAATTGCGGACGACAAGGCCGAAGGAGCAAAAACCGTTCCATATCAATATCTTAGCAGCATCATGTCAGGACTGCTGCCAGACCCCTCGTCGCTACTAGCACTCCATTATGAGGAGTGCTAAAAAATTTCCACCGTCCCCTTGAACGGGGGCATCGGCCCGCCCAACTGGGCGGCGTGGGCTCGCGGGGAAACCAGGCGGGCTCGTCTCTCAAAAATCTGACGCTGGGTCAATTCCTTAAGGAGGATCTCATGAAGTTTCGTCCGCTTCACGACCGCGTTGTCGTCAAGCGCGTCACCGCCGAAGAGCGTTCGGCCGGTGGCATCATCATCCCCGACACCGCTCAGGAGAAGCCCTCGCAAGGCGAGGTGATCGCGGTGGGTCCGGGCGGCCGCGACGAGAGCGGCAAGCTCATTCCGATCGACCTCAAGGTCGGCGACATCGTGCTGTTCGGCAAGTGGTCGGGCACCGAGGTCAAGATCG
>CAZGSW010000077.1:0-18188 GCA_964528635.1 uncultured Rhodoplanes sp.
TGCCGGGCATGTAGTAGTAGCCGGCGCCGTACAGACTGCAGATCTTCACGTATTCGACCGGTTTGGCCTTAACGGGAAGATCGGCGGCCTGCGCCCCTGCGACCGCAACGATACCCGCTGCGGAACCGAGGAGAAGACTTTTCACCATCTTCATTTTTTGTTCCTCCTGTTGAACTAACTTGGGAGGGTCCGGTCTCCCGCGGGTGGATCGCACCCCTGGATAGTCCCCTAGTCTCCCCGTCCATCCGGAACCCAAACTAGACGCCGGATAGCGCGACAGAGGGGAAGCCCCCCTTCGTCGTGCCCAGAGAGTAGCCGATGAGACCCCATAGGCAATGAAGAACGGCCCCAACTCACAGCCTGGAACCTGGATTCTCAGGGGGTGTGGCAGGAAAATCACTCCCCTGTGAACAACTTAACCGGAGATCACGGAGCACTGGACAAGCTCCGGAAAAACCATCCGATTCGACGTCAGCGATCTGTCACGAAGACAATCGGCGTGGCAGCGCCTGGCAACGCGCTGTCCCGTTTTGGTTCAGCGTCGCTGTTCGTCTCTCGCACCGCGTGATGTTTCGGCAACGCTTTACTCCGCGCGTCGTGGAATGGCGGAGCACAGCATACGACTTCACAGCCCCCAAGAATGCCGACTCGGCCCAATCGCCAAGTACCGACCCGCGCAGGCGTTCACCTGACAATCAGTCAGACATTCAGTCGAAGGTGCCTGCCGGATGCCCCGGCGCGCGTTGGCGGAACCGTGAGCGCGTGGCGGAGAGGGTGGGATTCGAACCCACGATACGGGTTACCCCGTATGACGATTTAGCAAACCGTTGCCTTCAGCCACTCGGCCACCTCTCCGGCGCAAGGCGGTATGCCCGACACGTGTGGACTTGACAAGGCAAGCGCAAGCCGGTGCGGAAAACCGCGTCCAGCTTGCGATCACGGGCGCTATGCAGCGAAGCGCAGCGGCTGCGCCGCTGGCACGTCCGCCGGCTGCGGATTGGTCTTCAGCCAATCTCGCGCAGCGCGCTGCGCCTGGCCGATCTCGCGGTCGGTCATCTCGTTCGCGATCTCGCGGCGCAGCCGGATCGCTTCGGCGTGCCCCTTCATCGCCGCAAGATTAAACCACTTGTGCGCGGCGATCAGATCGGCGGGACCTTCACGGCCACTCGAGTAAACCATCCCGAGTTCGAACATCTCGTTTGCAGACGCAGGCGCGGTGGTGACGACAGCCGGCGCACCACCGGCGGTGTTCAACTGGATCATCGTGCTCTCCCCTATCGCGCGCATCGCTTCCCCGCGGTGTCACGCTTCCCTCAAGCCATCCCCGGCCCGAGCAACGCGATACTGAAAGCCAAGGTTGAACGGCCGCTTAAGCGGCGGGATGAACGAGCGGTGAAGAGGAAACTCCAGCGGCTGCCAGCCGTGTCCCCGAAACCCCAGCAAAATCAAGCCTGATCGGCACATCGACATGCGGACGTCACGGTCCGCTAACCGTATCAGTTTGCCGGCCGATAACCGCGCCGAAGCAATCCGCGGTCAGGTGCGCCGTCCGAACAGCACAGCTTGCACCGACGGATCCTGCACATCGACTCGGCTCGCCTCCTCGACGCGCAGATGCATGCCACGTTGAACGCCCGGCCTTGCGCGTACGCGATCCAGCCAGCGCTTCAAATGCGGAAACGGCGCGAGATCGTCGCCGCGCCGCTCCGCATGACGCACCCAGCCGACGCATGCCATGTCGGCGATGGAATAGCGGCCCGCGAGATAGTCGCGTGCCTCGAGCCGCGAGTTCATCACTCCGAACAGACGCCGAAGTTCGTTGTCGAAACGCTCCGCGGCATAGCGCTGGGTCTTCGCCGTATCGTAAGTGCGGAAGTGGCTCGCCTCGCCTGCCTTCGGTCCCAGGTTTGCCATCTGCCAGAACAGCCATTGGTCGACCTCGACGCGACGCCGTTCGGCGGCCGGATAGAATCGTCCGGTCTTGCGTCCGAGGTACTGCAGGATTGCTCCCGACTCGAACACGGAGATCGCCCGCCCGCCCGGCCCTTCGGGATCCACGATGGCGGGCATGCGGTTGTTCGGCGAAATCCTCAGGAATTCCGGGCTGAACTGGTCCCCGCGGGCGATGTTGAGCGGAATCATGCGGTACGGCAGGCCGCACTCCTCCAGCATGATGGAGACCTTCCAGCCGTTCGGCGTCGGCCAGTAGTAGAACTGTATCCGCCGGTCGGACGCCTCATGGCCGCGAGCCGACTTCGGTATCCGCTTCGTCCTCCGGCGCTTCGACGTCCTGCTCTTCGCAGCCCCCCTCGAAGTCGTCTTCGAAGTCTTGCGCTCCGACCGTCGGCGCTTGGCCATCTTGTTTCGATCCCCAGACGCACCGAGGGCGTCGGAGAGACCAGAAGTCTCGCCGACGCCCTCTGCTAATCTCCGTCTTGGACGAAGACCGTAGCGACTTACTTCTTGCGGCGGGTCTTCTTCGCCGCCGCCTTCTTCGCTTTCTTCTTCTTAGCCATGCTGCCCTCCTAGCCAATGTTAATGGCGCTGTCGGAACAGTGCAGTCGCGAATCGACGTGCACTACAATCCGATTACACCAGCACAACGGAAAAAACACCGACACCGCTTAACGGATTGTGTATGCGCGCTCCGTTTGCAGGCGTTCGGCACGAATGCAGATGATCGCCGGCGAGGCGGAGCGCATTCAATCGCATGATTGTCTCGTGTTCGCGCGCTCAAATCTGCGGGTTACGCAAACCCATATATTTCCTAGCATTTTTCGCGATGCGAGCGCTCGTGCCCGGCTTACGCAACCGCGCTGTTCAATCCCTCACTCGCAGTTTGCGGTGCAGAAGCAAACGCATGCTGTGTCATATCCACCGCCTTCAAAAATTTTTTGCACAGCTTGCCTGCAAACGCGCTTCCGCAAGCCTTCAGCGAAGCGGAATCGCGCGAATCGTGACGAACTGATTCGGCAAATCGCTCTCGAAGTCGCTGCCGAAGTTCGTTACCGACGCCGGCTCACCCGGCGAACCGATGCCGCATTGCGCGCTCAGAGTTCGAGCTTCTTCGCGAGCAGATCGTTGACGGCTTTGGGGTTTGCCTTACCGCCGGACGCTTTCATCGCCTGTCCGACGAACCAGCCGATCGCCTTCGGATTGGATTTCGCGTCGGCGACCTTGTCCGGGTTCTTCGCGATGATGTCGTCCACCACCTTCTCGATCGCACCGAGATCGGTGACCTGCTTCATGCCGCGCTTCTCAACAATCTCGCGCGGGTCACCACCTTCAATCCAGACGATCTCAAACAGATCCTTGGCGATCTTGCCGGAGATGGTGCCGTCACCCATGAGATCCAGGATGGCAGCCAGTTCCGAGGCGGCAACCGGCGAGGAGCCGATGTCCCTTCCTTCCTTGTTGAGACGGCCGAACAACTCGTTGATGACCCAGTTGGCGGCGATCTTGGCGTCCCGCCCTCGCGCCACGGCCTCGAAATAATCCGCCGCCTCGCGCTCCGCCGTGAGCACCTCGGCGTCGTATGACGACAGGCCGTATTCGCTGCAGAACCGGACACTCTTTTCGTCCGGCAATTCCGGCAGATGCTCCTTCAACGCATCGACGTAGCCCTGGTCGAACTCGAGCGGCAGCAGGTCGGGATCGGGGAAATAGCGATAATCGTGCGCCTCCTCCTTGGACCGCATCGGCCGGGTTTCGCCGCGGTGTGGATCGAACAGCCGCGTCTCCTGATCGATGATGCCGCCTTCCTCGATCACATCGATCTGGCGGCGCGCCTCATGCTCGATCGCCTGCCCGATAAAACGGACCGAGTTCATATTCTTGATCTCGCAGCGCGTGCCGTACGCGGTCTCGCCGGCGCGCCGGACCGAGACGTTCACGTCGGCACGAAGGTTGCCCTTCTCCATGTCACCGTCGCAGGTTCCGAGATAGCGCAGGATCGAGCGTAGCTTGGTCAGAAAGGCCTGCGCCTGTTCGGCCGACCGCAGGTCGGGCTTCGACACAATCTCCATCAGCGCGACGCCGGACCGGTTCAGATCGACGTAGGACATGGTCGGATGCTGGTCGTGCAGTGACTTGCCTGCATCCTGTTCGAGATGCACCCGCTCGATACCGACCGTGACGCTTTCGCCGTCCGGCAGATCAACGACGACCGCGCCCTCACCCACAACCGGCGACTTGTACTGGCTGATCTGATAGCCCTGCGGCAGATCCGGATAGAAATAATTCTTCCGGTCGAACACGGACTTCAGATTGATCTTCGCCTTGAGCCCCAGTCCGGTCCGGATCGCCTGCTTGATGCATTCCTCGTTGATGACGGGGAGCATGCCTGGCATCGCCGCATCGACCAGCGAGACATGGGAATTCGGCTCTCCACCAAATTCCGTGGAAGCGCCGGAAAACAGCTTGGCGTTGGAGGTCACCTGAGCATGAACCTCCATGCCGACCACGACCTCCCAGTCGCCGGTTGTGCCCCTGATAGTCTTGGCCTTTGCCGTCATGCCCGGCCCTTAGCATGAAAATGCTGCGGCCGCGAAGGCCTGCAACCGGACTTGATCGCGGCCGCCGGCAATGCCTCACTGAGGCATCATGGCCGAAATCCAAGTCCTCTCCTCAATCGCTACCCGTGAAGCCTACAACGAGCTGCTGCCGCAATTCGAACGGCAGTCCGGGCACAGGGTCACGACCACCTGGGCCGGCACCGTCGAGATCATGAAGCGCATGGCTGCGGGCGGCGATCAGCACGATCTTGTCATCATCTCCGCGACCGAGCTCGAAGAGCTTGTGAAGCAGGGCAAACTGATCGCCGGAAGCCAGGTCGACCTCGCCAAGTCGGGCATCGGAGCTGCGGTACGCGCGGGTGCGCCCAAGCCCGACATCGGCTCTATGGACGCGCTCAAACGCGCCCTGTTGGCGGCAAAGACCGTCGGCTACACGTCAGGACCGAGCGGCGTCCACATGGGCCAGTTGATCGAACGCATGGGCATCGCCGCCGACATCAAGCCGAAGTTCCGCAGCGTGCCGTCGGGCGGCACCATCGGCAGCATCGTGGCAAGCGGCGACTGCGAGATCGGCTTCCAGCAGGTCAGCGAACTGGTGCACATCTCCGGCACGACCTACGTCGGACCGCTGCCGCCGGAGGCACAGCGCATCACCGTGTTCTCGAGCGGAATTCAGACCGGCGCAGCAAATCCGGACGGCGCCAGGGCGTTGCAGGCGTTCCTCACCACGCAGGAAGGTGCCGCCACGATGCGAAAGCACGGTCTGGAGACCGCCTGACCGCCTACCACCATTTCTTTGGCGAGAACCGCCCCGCCGAGTCCTCGATCACCTGCCCGAGCGAAAACAGCGTTTCCTCATCAAACGGGCGGCCGATCAGTTGCAGCGCCAGCGGAAGCCCCTGCCCGTCCAGTCCTGCGGGCACCGCGATGCCCGGCAGGCCGGCCATGTTCACCGTCACCGTGAACACATCGTTGAGATACATCTCGATCGGATCCGCGCCGCCCTTCTCGCCCAGGCCGAACGCGGCCGACGGCGTCGCCGGCGTCAGCATGGCGTGGATGCCCTTGGCGAAGCATTCCTCGAAGTCGCGCTTGATCAGCGTGCGGATCTTCTGGGCGCGAACGTAGTACGCGTCGTAGTAGCCCGCCGACAGCACGTAGGTGCCGATCATGATGCGCCGGCGGACCTCCTTGCCGAAGCCGTCGGCGCGGGTCTTCTCGTACATGCCGATGATGTCGCGGACGCCCTGCGCACGGATGCCGTAACGAACACCGTCATAGCGCGCCAGATTGGACGACGCTTCGGCTGGCGCCACGATATAGTACGCAGGGAGCGCATACTTGGTGTGAGGCAGCGACACATCGACGATCTCGGCGCCCGCCGCCTTGAGCCAGTCGACACCCTGCGCCCAGAGCTCCTCGATCTCGGCAGGCATGCCGTCGACCCTATACTCCTTCGGAATACCGATCCGCATGCCTTTCACGGACTTGCCGATTGCGGTCTCGTAGTCGGGCACCGGGATATCAGTGCAGGTGGTGTCTTTCGGATCGTGTCCCGCCATCGATCGCATCAGGATGGCGGTATCGCGCACCGTACGCGCGAACGGTCCCGCCTGATCGAGCGACGACGCGAACGCAACGACGCCCCAGCGCGAGCAGCGCCCGTAGGTCGGCTTCATGCCGACGATACCGGCAAACGCCGCGGGCTGCCGGATCGAGCCGCCGGTGTCCGTTCCGGTGGCGCCCAGCGCCAGATGGGCGGCGACGGCCGCGGCCGAGCCCCCCGACGAGCCCCCCGGAACCAGCGACGTGTTCGATCCTTCGCGACGCCAGGGATTGATAACCGGCCCGAATGCGGACGTCTCATTCGACGAGCCCATCGCGAACTCGTCGTTGTTGACCTTGCCGAGCATCACCGCGCCGTCGCGCCAAAGATGCGCGGTCACGGTCGACTCGTAGGCCGGTATAAACTCGCCGAGGATCCTTGAGCCGGCGGTGGTGCGGACGCCCTCGGTGCAGAACATGTCCTTAACCGCGAGCGGAATTCCCTCCAGTGGATGGGAATCGCCGCGGTGCAGCCGGACGTCGCTGGCTTTCGCCATGGCGTGCGCGCGCTCCGGGGTTTCGAGAACGAATGCATTGAGCGCCCGCGCGCGCTCCATCGCAACAAGATGCGCCTCGGCAAGCTCGGCAGCCGAGAACCTCTTCTGCTTCAGACCGTCGCGGGCAGCCGCGATGGTAAGCGCGGTCAGGTCGGTCATTCAGACTCGTCGCACTTGAACGGCGAAGCGGCCTGCTGCGGCGCGGCTCCGGCACGCGGCTCGGACACCGTACCGTCCTGCGCAAACACCGTCACCTCGCACTGCCATGGCTGCTTGCGCCGCTTTTCCTCCTCGTAGGCCTCGAGGTAGCGGTAGAACAGATCCATCTCGTCGCAGGCCATGCACATTTCTATTCCACCACCTTCGGAACCACGAAGTAGTTGCCCTCGCGGGCTGGCGCGTTGCGCAGCACCGCGTCGGCGTCGCCGCCGTCGGTGACCACGTCGTGCCTTTTCTTCATCGTCATCGGCGTCACCGATGTCATCGGCTCCACGCCATCGACGTTGACCTCAGACAGTTGCTCGACGAACGCCAGGATCGCGTTGATCTCGCCGCGCAGATGCTCGACCTCGTCGTCGGCAACCGCGATCCGCGCCAGATGCGCAATGCGGCGGACGGTGGTGGCGTCGACGGACATCGGGCTCCTCAGAACCGGTGCGTAGCACATCCCGACGCTATAGCAGACGCCGGAATCTCCCGGCAACCGGCGTCCGATGGCGTCAGATCGGGGCGTTCTCGGTCAACCGCCAGCCCAAGTCCTTCAGCCGCCGCCTGGCGAGGGTAGTGGCGTTGCCGGCGAGCCTGAGTTCGCCGGCGCGGCCGATCCGCTTGAGGTCACGCGAGCTGTTGCCGAACGCCCGGGCAATGGTCTCGGTCCAGGAGACGATATCGACCGGCATCACACCCAGCACGGCCCCGTCGCGCATCTGGTTGAACGGAAAGCCACCCAGCGACACGAACCGCGCGAAGCCACCGGCCTTCGCGTGGCGGGCGGCCATCTCGGCATGCTTTCGCATCGCAAATGCGTTACCGCGCGAGTTCGCCGAAGCCGCGCGACGCACGAACACCGCCTTGTCGGCTACCCCCCGCATGCTTTCGAGCGCTGCTGTGATCGCCGCCTGGTCGATCGGCGTGTAGTACCGGTTGTTCAGGAACGCCTCCGCAAGATTGCCGTCGACACCCATCGCGATGAGGCGCTGCCGGTTGAGGTCGAGGAGCTGGGAGGCCGTGAAGTTACGTGCCAATTCTTCGAGGTGCATGTCGCCAAGCGTGTTGGCGGTGGAGAGGTTCGACACCACGATCCCGGCAGCGCCAGGGATCGCCATCATCGCTCCCGACACCGTTAGCCCACCGAGCGCGGCGGCCTCGGAAAGCTGCTTGAGCCTGGCCGCAAGCGGTTCGAAGTCCGTGTAGGGATCGACGCCGAGCTTGGCGGCCAGCAGACGGCGTTCGCGCGTCACGCCGATCAGACTGGACACCGCGTCGTCCTGCGTCTTGCCGGCATTCGCAATCCCGGAACCGATGCTGCCGAAGAACGCGCCGACGCCGGCAAAGGTGTTCTGGATCGTGTCGACAGGATTGGTGATCAGCTTGCCGGCGTATTTCACGGGGCTGAGGCCGGCATTGAGCAGCGCCTTCGTGTATTGCTCCGACTGGCTCAGCTTGTCGAGTTCGAGGAGCGCGGCGAGTTCGTTGAGCCGCATGCGCATCATCTGGTCGCCCTGCACGGTGAACTGCCCGTAGGGCGTGGCGAGCGAGTAGACCCGGAACAGACCGTCGCTTTGCACCGGGCTCCGGATCGAGTAATTCGGCCCGCCGGCCTTGAAAATTCGCAGAGAGCTGGCGGCAAACGACGGCGGACGCTCGGTCGTCTGTGCGGCGGACGTGCCGGCGAGCGCCAGCAGCAGCGCCGGAACCAATACAGATTGCAACTTCCAGCCGGCCTGAAGTCCCATTGCAGCCTGCCCCCGGCGAATTTCGATTCGCGCGCCCCTGCGGGCCATCTGGCCTCTCCCTCGCAGGCGATGCAAGCGCCGATCCTATCCGGCCAGCCGCCGCAGCAGAGCCTGTGAATCGTTTACGAGCTTCGCGGTCAGTTCGCGCGCCGGCATCTCGCTGCCAAGCGAAGCGGACTGGCCGGACCAGAGCGGCGAGAAGTCGCCCGAACCCTGACCCTCGGTCATGGACCGCAGCGGCGCGATCGCCCCGCCCGCAAGCGGAAACTCCGGCGCCAGATCGCTGATCGGCCCGATCTCGCGCATCAGGCGGTTGACGATGCCGCGCGCCGGACGGCCGGTCATCAGGTTGGTGAGCGCGGTGCCGTCGCTGCGCGCCGCCTTCAGCGCCGCCCGGTGCACCGGCGAAATCGTCGATTCCGGGCAGAACATGTAGGCGGTGCCGACCTGCACCCCGGCCGCGCCGAGCGCGAACGCGGCCGCGATGCCACGGCCGTCCATGATACCACCGGCCGCGATCACCGGCACCTTCACCGCATCGACCACCTGCGGCACCAGCGCGAACGTGCCGGGCTGCGTGGAGATGTCGTCGCCGAGAAAGATGCCACGATGCCCGCCGGCCTCGTTGCCCTGCGCGATCACCACGTCGGTGCCGCGGTCCTCGAGCCAGCGTGCCTCCTCCGCGGTGGTCGCCGAACCCATGACGATGCAGCCCGCCGCCTTCACGCGCTTCAGCAGCGCCGGCTCCGGCAATCCGAAATGGAAGCTGACCACCTCGGGCCGCAGCTCTTCCACCGTCTCGCACAGCGCGGCGTCAAACGGCGTGCGGTTGCTCGACGGCACCGGCGCCGCAGGATCGATTCCAAGCTCCTCGTAGTAGGGCTTGAGCCGGTCGCGCCAGCGCGCCTCTCGCGCGTTGCTGGGAACGGGCGGCGTGTGACAGAAGAAATTGACGTTGATCGGCTTGCGGGTCGCGGAGCGGATCGTCGCGAGCTGGTCGCGCATCTGCTGCTGGTTGAGCATGGCGACCGGAAGCGAACCAAGCCCGCCGGCTTCGGCCACCGCGATCGCAAGCCTTGTGTCCACGGCGCCGGCCATCGGCGCCAGCACGATCGGATGCTCAATCCCGAAAAGCTGTGTGAGACGGCGATCCGGCCACATCGCGTCCTCCTGTATTGCGCCTTCCCTGCCCTTACTACGAACCGCGCGGACCTCCGATTCGGAAGTTGCGAAACCTCCCTTTGCAGCGGAAAGAGCCTGTTGAACCGGTTCCTCCGTACCCACATAAAGGGCCATGGATTCCGCCAACCCATCGGCCATCCCGACCTTTGCCAGCCGCACGCCATTGCGCATCGGCACGGTCGCGCTGGTCGCGCGCGATGTCGAAGGCCTCGCCGGCTACTACAGGCACCTGCTCGGCCTGACCGAGCTGGGCCGTACGCAGGATCGCGTCCGGCTCGGCACCGGCAGCGTGACGCTTCTTGAAATCGAGCATCGTCCCGACGCGACGCCTGACGACAAGCGCACGGCAGGTCTGTTCCACACCGCGTTCCTGATGCCGACCCGGCTCGATCTCGCACGCTGGATCCTGCATGTGGCCGGCAACCGCATCCAGATCACCGGTGCGTCCGACCACGGCGTCAGCGAGGCGTTCTATCTCGACGACCCCGAAGGCAATGGCATCGAAGTTTACAGCGACCGGCCCCAGGACCGGTGGCAGCGCAGCCACGGCCTGATCCCCATGGGCACCGACCCGCTCGACGTCGAGGCGATGCTGCAGGAAACCGGCCCGTCGGAGCCGTACGGCACAGCGCCGGAGGGGCTTCGGATCGGGCATATCCATCTGAGAGTCGGCGATCTCGAGAGCGCAGAGAGGTTCTACCGGGGCGCCGTCGGCCTCGATCTCACGTTCCGCTACCGTGGCGCGACGTTCATGTCGTCGGGCGGCTATCATCACCACGTCGGCGCCAATGTCTGGCAAAGCAATGGAGCCGGCTCGCGCGATCCCAGGATGGCCGGGCTTTCGTGGTTTTCCATCGAGGTCGACGACGACGCCGTTCGCGATGCCGCAGCGGCCAGGTTGCAGGCCGCCGGTGTCCCCCTCGCCGCCGAACCGGACCGGATCGAGACTGCCGATCCGTGGGGCAACCGCATCCGCATCGTGAAGGCCTGATGCCTGCCGCGGTCCTGCCGCTGGTCGAACTTGCGCCTCGCCTTTCCGTGCGAGGCGCACTAATCGGACTCGATCTCGGGACCAAGACGATCGGGGTCGCCACCTCCGATCCGGACCGCAGGCTTGCGACGGCTGTCGAGACCGTCGCCCGGACGGCGTTCACCGCCGACGCCACGCGGCTCCTTGCGCTCGCCGGCGAGCGCAAGGCGCTGGCCTTCGTCCTCGGCCTGCCGCTCAACATGGACGGCAGCGAAGGCCCCCGCGCGCAGTCGACGCGCGCCTTTGCACGCAATCTCGCCAGGCTGACCGAGCTGCCGATCGCGCTGTGGGACGAGCGGCTGTCCACCGCAGCGGTGGAGCGCGAACTGATCGGCGCCGACGTCAGCCGTGCAAAGCGCGCCGCGGTGATCGACCAGCATGCGGCCGTCTTCATCCTGCAGGGTGCGCTCGACCGGCTGGCGACGCTGCGCTCCGCACCGCAGACATGACAAGGCCGGCTTGCGCCGGCCCCGTCAAAGTCATCGCTTTCGGTGGGCTTACCAGTCGCCCCCGGTCAACGCACGCTCCCGGTTCTGGTAGCCGGTGTACGAGTGCGGGCCGTACGAGCCGCCCGGCGCATAATACGAGCTTGGATCGCGCCGATCGTACTGCGTGACGCCCGAGGCGTACGCGTCGTTGTAGTTGTCGTAGGCGTAGCCCGGTGCATAACCGTAACTCCGATAGGCCGGCGCCTGGTACGTCGCGTAGCCTGGCGAATACGCGTAGCCGCCGTGGTATCCGTACGGACCGTAGCCGTACTGGTAATGGCTGTTGGCCGCGGCCGAGCCGATCATGGCGCCGACCGCCAGACCCGCAATGCCGGCGCCGACGGCGGCCGCGTTGCGGCCGTCACGCGCCTGCGACGGGGTGGCAACGGCAAGCGCCAGAGCGCCCGCCAGGCCAAGGACAGCGGCCGGTTTCGCAAACCTGTGCATTTTGATTCTCCTTCGCTTGTTCCTGCGGACCAACGCAGGCCCGCCCACGCGATCCAAAGCCGCGAGGTCATCCCGACAACGTCCCGCTTTTCCCGATGTTCCTGCAGTGCAGC
This sequence comes from uncultured Rhodoplanes sp., assembly GCA_964528635.1. Taxonomy (GTDB): domain Bacteria; phylum Pseudomonadota; class Alphaproteobacteria; order Rhizobiales; family Xanthobacteraceae; genus Z2-YC6860. The sequence continues at coordinate 11,832 of CAZGSW010000077.1, forward strand.
AGGCTCACGCGCCTGTGAGACCAATTGAGGCGAAATCCGGTGCTGTGGATGGCGGAATGCAGGCTTGCCGCCCCGCCCGGCCGCGCCTATAGGATGGCCCTTTAATGAACATCGCCTCCAAATCGTCGTTCGTCCTCAGCCAGAAGCATCTGCTGGGGATCGCGGGGCTTTCGCACTCCGACATCGTGGGCCTGCTCGATCTTGCCGAAGAGTTCGTCGAGCTCAATCGCCGTATCGAGAAGAAGACCGCCTCGCTGCGCGGCCGCACGCTGATCAACATGTTCTTCGAGGCCTCGACCCGCACCCAGGCCTCGTTCGAGCTGGCCGGAAAACGGCTCGGCGCCGACGTCATGAACATGTCGGTGTCGTCGTCGTCGATCCGCAAGGGCGAGACGCTGACCGACACCGCCGTCACGCTCAACGCCATGCACCCGGACCTGATCGTGATGCGCCACCACGCTTCCGGCGCCGTGGAGCTGCTGGCGCAGAAGGTCGACTGCTCGGTGATCAACGCCGGCGACGGCCAGCACGAGCACCCGACCCAGGCGCTGCTCGATGCCCTGACCATCCGCCGCAACAAGGGCGCCATCGAAGGCCTGACCATCGCGATCTGCGGCGACATCCTCCATTCACGCGTCGCCCGCTCCAACATCCTGCTGCTCGGCACGCTGGGCGCCCGGGTTCGCGTGGTGGCTCCGTCGACGCTGTTGCCGCCCGGCATCGAGCGGTTCGGCGTCGAGGTTGCACGCGACATGCGCGAGGGGCTGGCGGGAGCGGACATCGTCATGATGCTGCGCCTGCAACGCGAGCGCATGAACGGTTCGTTTGTGCCGTCGACCCAGGAGTATTTCGCCTACTACGGGCTCGACCAGCGCAAGCTCGCCTACGCCAGGCCGGGCGCGCTGGTGATGCACCCCGGCCCCATGAACCGCGGCGTCGAGATCGACTCCATCGTGGCCGACGGCGCGCAATCGCTGATCCGCGAGCAGGTCGAGATGGGCGTCGCCGTCCGCATGGCCGTGCTGGAAGCGCTGTCCCGCAACCTGCCGAACGCGTGACCATGCTGATCGACCGCCGCGACCGCCGCCCGATCCTGCTGACCAACGCGCGGATTATCGATCCCTCGCGCGACCTGGATTTTCCCGGCGATCTGCTGATCGCCGAAGGTGTGATCCGCGACGCCAAGCGCGGCATCGGCGCCGCCGGCATTCCCGAAGGCGCCGAGACCGTCGACTGCCGCGGCTGTATCGTGGCGCCGGGTCTGGTCGACATGCGCGCCTTCGTCGGGGAGCCGGGCGCTGAGGGCCGCGAGAGCATCGCCTCCGCCAGCCTGGCGGCCGCCGCAGGCGGCGTCACCACCATCATCTGCCAGCCCGACACCGAGCCGGCGATCGACGACCCCACCATCGTCGACTTCATCCAGCGCCGCGCCCGCGACACCGGCATCGTGCATGTGCAGCCGATGGCCGCGCTCACCAAGGGCCTCAAGGGCCAGGAGATGACCGAGATCGGCCTGCTCAAGGCGGCAGGCGCGGTGGCATTCAGCGACGGCAGCCGGAGCGTGACCAACGCCCAGGTGATGCGGCGCGCGCTGATCTACGCCCGCGACTTCGACGCCCTGATCGTGCATCACACCGAGGACCCCGACCTCACCGGCGAAGGGGTCATGAACGAGGGCGAGTTCGCCGCCCGACTCGGCCTGATCGGCGCGCCGAAGGCCGCCGAAACGGTGCTGCTGGAGCGCGACATGCGGCTGGTCGGACTGACCGAAGGCCGCTACCACGCCGCGTCGGTGACTTGCGCGGAGTCGCTCGACGTGCTGCGCCGCGCCCGCGATGCCGGCCTCGCCGTCACGGCCTCGGCCTCGATCAACCATCTCACCCTGAACGAGATCGACATCGGCCAGTACCGCACCTTCTTCAAGGTGTCGCCGCCGCTGCGCGACGAGGAAGACCGCAGGGCGCTGGTCGCCGCACTCGCGGAAGGCCTGATCGACGTGGTGATGTCCGACCACAATCCGCAGGACGTCGAGGTCAAGCGGCTGCCGTTCGCCGAGGCCGCGCACGGCGCGATCGGCATCGAGACCATGCTGCCGGCCGGCCTGCGGCTGGTTCACAACGGCGAACTGAAGCTGCCGGCGCTGCTCAAGGCGATGTCGACGCGCCCGGCCGAACTGCTCGGCCTGCCGGGGGGGACGTTGCGGCCCGGCGCTCCGGCCGACCTGGTGGTGATCGACCCCGATGCGCCGTGGGTGCTCGACCGCGACGAACTGAAGTCGAAATGCCGCAACACCCCGTTCGACGAGGCGCGCATGCAGGGCCGCGCCGTGCGCACCATCGTCGGCGGTCGCACGGTGTACGAATTCGTCTGAGACTTTCGTCGGTTCGCCCCGCTTGCGATAATCTCCCGGCATGACCACCGCCGCCGCCCTCCTTCTCGGCTACCTGCTCGGCACGATCCCGTTCGGGCTGATCCTGACGCGGCTGGCCGGCACCGGCGATATTCGCGCGATCGGCTCCGGCAACATCGGCGCGACCAACGTGCTGCGCACCGGCAGGAAGAGTCTCGCCGCAGCCACCCTGCTCGGCGACATGCTCAAGGGAACGGCGGCGGTCCTGATAGCCGCCAGGCTGTGGGGCCCGGACGCGGCGCTTGCGGCAGCGCTCGGCGCGGTGCTCGGCCACATCTTTCCGGTCTGGCTTTCGTTCCGGGGCGGCAAGGGAGTGGCGACCTACATCGGCGTGCTGCTGGGACTGTCGTGGCCCGCCGTTGCGGCATTCGCTGCCGTGTGGTTCGGCGTTGCCGCCGCGACCCGCTATTCCTCGCTCTCCGCCCTGATCGCGAGCGCAATGACACCGCTGGTCGTGTGGTGGGCCGGCGACGGCCGGCTTGCACTCCTGTTGGCGGTGCTGACGGCGCTGATCTGGTTCACCCACCGCGCCAACATCGGCCGGCTTCTCGCCGGCACAGAGAGCAGGATCGGCGGCAACAGCGCGCCGTCCGCCTGAGGGCCGCGGCGTCAGTCCTCGCCAGGACGGCGGTCGCGCGTCGCCTGCCCGACCGATCCCGCGGTTGTCATCGCCCCGGCCTTCGCGCCATGCTGGCAAATCCGGGGAGGCAGCGTGGCCAACGAATTCACCGCGGGCGTCCGCCTGAGCGACGAGCAGCGGCTCGACTGGCTGCGCCTGATCCGCAGCGACAACGTCGGTCCCCGGACATTCCGGAACCTGCTCAACCACTTCGGCGGGGCCCGGGCGGCACTCGCGGCACTGCCGGACCTCGCCCGGCGCGGCGGCGCCAACCGGCCGGGCCGCATATTCTCCCGGGAGGACGCCGAACGCGAACTGGCCGCGGCAAAGCGGGCCGGCGCCACGCTGGTCGCGCTCGGCGAGCCGGAATATCCGGCGCGGCTTCGCATGATCGACGATGCGCCGCCGCTGCTCGCCGTGCGGGGCAACGCCGCGGCACTCGCGCAGCCGATGGTGGCGGTGGTGGGCTCGCGCAACGCTTCCGCCGCCGGAGCGAAGTTCGCCGAGCGGCTGGCGCGTGGACTGTCGGAAGCCGGCGTCGTGGTCGTATCCGGCCTGGCGCGCGGCATCGATGCCGCCGCGCATCGCGCAAGCCTGGCCGCCGGCACCGTTGCCGTGCTGGCCGGCGGCCACGATCACATCTATCCGCCGGAGCACGCCGGGCTGCTGGCCTCGATCCTGGAGAGCGGAGCCGCCATCAGCGAGATGCCGACCGGCTGGGAGCCCCGCGCGCAAGACTTCCCCCGCCGCAACCGGCTGATCTCGGGCGTGTCCGCCGGCGTCGTGATCGTCGAAGCGGCGAAGCGCTCGGGTTCGCTCATCACCGCCCGCATGGCGCTTGAGCAGGGCCGCGAGGTGTTCGCGGTGCCCGGTTCGCCGCTCGATCCACGCGCGGAAGGGACCAACGGCCTGATCAAGCAGGGCGCGACGCTGACCACCGAGGCCGAGGACGTGCTTTCCGTGCTGCGGCCCATCCTGGGAGTCGAGCCCGGCCAGCCGGTGGAGGAGCCGGAGGCGGACACAGCGCCCGGCGCGGAGCCCGCGCGCTCCGAGCGGGAGCGCATCGTGTCGCTGCTCGGGCCGGCTCCGGTCTCGATCGACGACCTGGTGCGGCTGTCCGCCGCCTCCCCGGCCATCGTCCGCACCGTGCTGCTCGAACTGGAGATCGCCGGCAGGCTGGAGCGCCACGGCGGCGCGCTGGTGTCGCTGGTGTAGACTCCGGGGATGATTCTCCGGGCCATTGTCCTGCTGCTGTTCTCCGTGACGGCGGCGCAGGCGCAACCGCAGCAGGGCGGCGCGCCCGATCCGTCGTTCCGGAAATTCGTCGCCGCGCTCTGGAAGGACGCGCAGGCCCGCGGCGTCACGCGGCAGACCTTCAACGCCGCCTTCACCGGGGTGACGCCCAATCCGCGCGTCATCGCGCTGACCACCCGGCAGCCCGAGCAGGCCAAGCCGATGGGCGCGTATGTGGCGTCGCTTGCCTCGCCGCAGCGCGCCGCGATGGGCCTGCGCAAGGAAGCCCAGTGGCGCGGGCTGTTCGACACGGTCGAGAAGCGGTTCGGCGTCGAGCGCTGGGTCCTGCTGGCGATCTGGGGCATGGAATCGTCCTACGGCGCGCTCAAGGACCGCTGGGACGTGATCCGCTCGCTCGCCACGCTCGCGCATGCCGGATACCGCGGCGACTATTTCCGCAACGAACTGCTGATCGCGCTCACCATTCTGCAGAGCGACCGGATTCCGCGCGACCGTTTCGTCGGATCCTGGGCCGGCGCCATGGGCCAGACCCAGTTCATGCCGAAGAACTTCACCGACTACGCCATCGACTTCAACGGCGACGGCCGGCGCGACCTGTGGACCAGCGTCCCCGACGCCATCGGCTCGACCGGCAACTATCTCAGCAAGGAGGGATGGAAGGCCGGCCTGCCGTGGGGGTTCGAGGTGACCATCCCCAGGGGATTCGACCACCGGAAAAGCCGGGCCGGCTACGGCGAATGGACCAGGCTCGGCGTGCGCCGCAGCGACGGCAAGGCCTACCCGTCAACCGGGGAAGGCATCCTGTTCTTTCCGACCGGCGTGCCGGGACCCGCCTTCATCATCACGCCGAACTATCATGTGCTGCGCGAGTACAACAATTCGGACGCGTATGCGATCTCGATCGGCCACCTCGCCGACCGCATGCACGGGGGCGCGCCGATCCGCGCGTCATGGCCGAAGCACAACACCACGCTGCCGCGCGACGACCGCATCGCCCTGCAGAAGAGGCTTGCGGAGCTCGGCCACGACGTGAAGCTCTTCAATGGACCGATCACGTTCGAGCAGCGCGACTACATCCGCGCCGAACAGGTCAAGCTCGGCATGCTTCCCGACGGCCACGCCAGCGCGGAGCTGCTGGAGCGGATGGGCATCAGGCGCGTCAGCGCCGGCCGTTGACGTGGCGGATCGCGTTCTCCGCCTCGAGGTGCGCCATTTCCAGAATGAAGCCCAGCGCGTCGAGGCCGTGCTTCCGTGCGACCTCTGCCATGTCGCGGCTGAGTTCGGCCAGATAGACCGCCGCCTCCTCCCGTGTGCCGCCGGCTGCCAAAGGGTCGCGCATGCACCTGTCGTTCCCGCCCGCCGCCATCCGGTTACGGCGTCAAGGAACATATCCCTCAATGATATAAAACTCAATATTACTATTAAAAGTTGTATTTCGAATTCTCTTGCCTTGGCGTCCGTTTACCCGTCATGGACCGCTTAGCGATTTGACAGGCAGGTGCGTGTTACCCATCTTCGGCTCGGTCGAAAGCGTCGATTCCGCGACAATTTGGGTCGACTTCCTCCTCTAACCCATTGGTTATAATGAAAGTTGTCGTAGTCGAGTCGCCAGCCAAGGCGAAGACGATCAACAAGTATCTGGGCTCGGGATACGAGGTCCTGGCCTCGTTCGGCCATGTCCGGGACCTGCCGCCCAAGGATGGATCGGTCGACCCGAACGACGATTTCAAGATGCTCTGGGAGGTCGACGACAAGTCCCAGAAGCGGCTCAACGACATCGCCCGGGCGGTCAAGGACGCCGATACCCTGATCCTCGCCACCGACCCCGACCGCGAGGGCGAGGCGATCTCCTGGCACGTCCTGGAAGTCCTCAAGCAGAAGAACGCGCTGAAGAAGCAGAACGTCGAGCGGGTGGTGTTCAACGCCATCACCAAGCAGTCGGTCGCGGAAGCGATGAAGCATCCCCGCCAGATCGACGGCGCGCTGGTCGATGCGTATCTCGCCCGCCGCGCGCTGGATTCCCTTGCTGCTCGCAGTGCTGTTGTCCATACCCGTACTGGTCACTGTCGGCGGC
>CAZGSW010000078.1:0-10824 GCA_964528635.1 uncultured Rhodoplanes sp.
AGGACTCGTCTGTCGCGACTTCCCCTCACCCCGACCCTCTCCCCGCAAGCGGGGAGAGGGAGCCGACCGCCAATGCCGATCCGGTGCAATTCAATCATCGAACCAATCACGTCGCTTCCGGACGATTGAAATGCGAAGGCGTGGGCGTGCCCGGTTTCAGGGATACGTGGGTGTGGGTGCAGTACCATGGCGCGCCGACGCGCTCGCGCATCAGCGTGGCGGTGGCGCGTCCGGGCCGCTCGAACCGTGTCGCCTTGTCGGCATGCAGCCCGGTGGAATGGAAGATCGCCGCGCCCATCGCCATCAGCCGATCCGGCGACACCGCGATCTCCAGCGTCGAAATGTCGTAGCGGTAGTCCTCCATGGTCGGCCACACCGCCCGCCATTGCTCCTGTTCCAGCGCGGTGCGCGAGGTCATCATCTCGACCTTGGAACCGAACGCGATGGCGTCCTCGGCGAACATTTCGCGCACTTGGCTGAAATCCACCGCGGCGACGCGCGCCGCCCAGGTCTCGAACCACTCCACGATCGAGCGGCGGTCCTCGTCCAGCACCGGCAGGCGTTTCATTCCCGACCTCACGATTTTGGCAAAGCTTAGCGTGCGGCCTGCTGCGATGCTACGCTCCGGCGCATGCAGAAGATCGACCGCCAGATCGCTTTCACCGGCACCAGGGAGGTGGCGGAACCGCTGCGCATCGATGCCGCGAGGCTCGAGTCCTATCTCAAGCGCGAGGTGCCGGGCTTCGCCGGCCCGTTGACGATCCGCCAGTTCAGGGGAGGGCAGTCGAACCCGACGTACCTGCTCGAAACGCCGTCGCGGCGCTACGTGCTGCGGAGGAAGCCGCCGGGCAAGCTGCTGCCTTCGGCCCACGCGGTCGATCGCGAATTCCGCGTGATCGCGGCGCTTCACGCGCAGGGATTCCCGGTCGCCGAGCCGGTGGTCTATTGCGCCGACGAGAGCGTCGCGGGCACCGCGTTCTACGTCATGGGCTTCGTTCAAGGCCGGGTGTTCTGGAATCCGGAGATGCCGGGTTCGAATCCGTCCGAGCGGGCCGCCGTCTACGACGCGATGAACGCCACCGTTGCGCGGCTGCATTCGCTGGAACCCGCAGCGATCGGTTTGTCGGATTTCGGCCGCGGCGAGAACTACGTGGCGCGTCAGGTCGATCGCTGGTCGAAGCAGTACCGTGCGTCGGAAACGCAGCGCATCGACGAGATGGAGCGGTTGATCGAATGGCTGCCGCGTCACCTGCCTGCCGCGGGCCCGGCGCGGCTGGTGCACGGCGACTACCGGCTCGACAACATGATCCTCGATCCGGATGAGCCCAGGGTGCTCGCGGTGCTGGACTGGGAGCTCTCGACCATCGGCGACCCACTCGCCGACTTTACCTACCACCTGATGCAGTGGCACATGCCGCAGGAGGACACCGGCGCCGGCACCGGCTCGCTGGTCGGATTTGATCTCTCGGCGCTCGGAATTCCCTCGCTTCATGCCTACGTCGACGCCTATGTGGCGCGAACCGGACTCGATCCGCGGCCGCATCTCGACGTGTATCTGGCCTACAACTTCTTCCGTATCGCGGCGATCCTGCAGGGAATCGCGGGCCGGGTGCGCGACGGCACGGCGACCAGCGAGCACGCGCCCGCCAAGGCGCAGATGGTCTGTCCGCTGGCCGAGACCGCATGGCGCTTTGCGCGTGCGGCGGGGGCGTGAGCGGCGCTGCCATGCCGGCCGGCAAGCCAAGGAGCGTGGCATTGGCGCTGGGCGGCGGCGGTGCACGGACAATCGCCCAGATTCCCGTGCTGGAGGCTCTCGACGAAATCGGGGTCAGGCCGGTCGCCCTGGCCGGCGTGTCGTTCGGTGCGGTGATCGCGGCGGCCTATTGCGCCGGCATGTCCGGGAAGGAAATCCGGCGCGCCGTGATCGAGCAGGCGCACGACCGCACGGCGTTTTCCCGGCTGATGGAGGCGCGCGCCTCGGGCTGGTCCGAGCTTCTGGCTTCGCCGCTCGGCAATCCGCTGCTGATCGACGCCGAGAAATTCTGCGCCGGATTCCTGCCTGCCGCCGTGCCGGACGCATTTTCCGAACTCAGGATCCCGCTCACCGTGATCGCCACCGACCTGCATGGCCGCCGGGAGGCGGTCCTCACCCAGGGCGTGTTGCGCTCCGCCATTGCGGCTTCGATCGCGATTCCCGGCCTGATGCGACCGGTCGCGCGCGACGGCGCCGTGCTGGTGGATGGCGCGGCGGTCAATCCGCTGCCGTTCGATGTGCTGCGGGGCAAGGCCGACATTGTGCTAGCTGTCGACGCTGCGCTGGGGCCGGGCAACGCCGGCGCCGTTCCCGACCCATGGGAGGCGCTGGCGGCGACAATGGCGGTGATCGGCCAGGGCATCGTGGAACGAAAGCTCGCGGCGGGCGCGCCCGACGTTCTGCTCAGGCCGAAGGTCAGTGTATTCCGGTTGTTCGATTTTTTCCGCGCCAGCGCGGTGTTGCGTGCGGCAGAGCCGATCAAGGCGGAGGTGCACGAAAGGCTCGGCGCACTGGGCGTCCGTTAAGATCGCTAAAATTCAAGGCAATTTGTCCGCGATTTCGGCCCGAATTTTTGACAGATGCCCGCTACATCGATGGGCATGAACATATCAAGCATCGGGATCCAGCTCGTTCAGTCGGGCAGTGCAACCGGCCAGCGCGGCACCGGTTCGGGAACGCAAGGTCAAGTCAGCGACGAGCGTGTGGCGGCTTCGGCCTCGCCGCAAGCGCCGTTGCCGTCGGGCGTCGGCGAGAACGTGGACAAGACAGCCTAGCCGGTATCAGGCGCGGCGAAATTGCGGGAACCAAAACAAACGCGCCCTGTGCCGGAGCACAGGGCGCGCTTGCGTCATACGGGATCGTCTGTGCGACCTATTGCGGCTTGATGCCGGCGTCCCTGACGACCTTGCCCCACTTGGCGGTTTCTTTCTCGATGTAGGCGCGGAAGTCCGCCGGGCTCGTCTTCAGGACGAACGCGCCCCGGCTGGCCATCTGCTTCTGCACCTCCGGGTTCGCCTGGATCGCAGCGACCTCCTTGTTCAGCAGATCGACGATCGCCTTGGGCGTTCCGGCCGGAACGCCGATGCCGATCCAGTTTCCGCCTTCGTATTCGGGCATGCCTGCCTCGATGAAGGTCGGCAGGTCCGGGAACGTCTCCACGCGCTTGGGCATGGCGACCGCGATGCCACGCAACTTGCCGTTCTTGAGATGGCCGGAGACGCTCGACAGCGTCGACATGACGGCTTTTGTGTTGCCGGCAATCACGTCGATCGTGCCCGGACCGGCACCCTTGAACGGGATGTGCAGGATGTCGATACCGGCCATGGCCTTGAAATTCTCCATGCCGAGATGCAGCGAGCCGCCGATACCGCCGGACGCGTACTGAATGTCGCCGGGCTTCGCCTTGGCGAGCGCGATGAACTCCTTCACGGTCTTGACCGGCAGATTCTGATTCACCGCCAATGTGTTCGGGCTGGTCACCACCAGGGAAATCGGATCGATGCCTTTCAGCAGATCGTACTTGAGCTTGTACATCGCCGGGTGAATCGCGTTCGCGATCGACAGGATCAGGATTGTGTAGCCGTCGGGCGCGGAATGGATCACCCGCTCGGTGGCCGTGATGCCGCCGCCGCCCGGCATGTTTTCCGCGATGAACTGCTTGCCCATCTTGTCGCTCAGATGCTGTGCCAGCAGGCGCGCGACCACGTCGTTGAAGCCGCCCGGCGCGAACGGCACGACGATCCTGACCGGTTTGGTCGGGTAGTCCTGCGCCTGGACCGGCGCAGCAACTGCCAGCGCCAGTCCCGTGGCGGCCAGCAGCGAACGAATTCCCCTCATTTGCAGTTCCTCCCTGTGGAATTGAGCACCACAATGAGGGGTCGGATGGTGCAATTCAAGCGGATCGTCATCCCCGGCGTGTAGCAAAAAAGCCGCGGAGCAGAGCGGCCGCGTCGGCCTCGCCGATTCCGCCATAGACCTCCGGACGGTGGTGGCACGCCGGCGACGAAAAGAACCGGACTCCGGACTCGACCGCGCCCCCCTTGGGGTCGGCGGCCCCGTAATATAGCCGCCTGATCCGCGCGAACGAGATGGCGGCGGCACACATGGCGCAGGGTTCAAGCGTCACGTACAGATCGCAGCCGGACAGCCGCTCGGAACCCAACCCCGCGGCGGCGGCCCGGATTGCCAGCATTTCGGCGTGGGCGGTCGGATCACGGTCGGCCAGGGTCCGGTTGCCCGCACCGGTTATCGCCTTGCCGTCCCGGACGATGACGCAGCCGACCGGCACCTCGCCCGCCGCCTGCGCGTCACGGGCATGGGCCAGCGCGAGGTCCATGAACGAGGTCGGCGGCAAGTCGGGTCTCCGCAAGTCGGTTTCCGGCAGCCGGGCTTGTACCGGCAGGCCGCGCCCTTATACACCCACGGCCATGACCGACGACAAAACCGGGCCCCGCGGGCGCAAGTTCCGGCCGAAGCGGCTCAAGACCAGGCTGGCCAGGCCCGACGCCGCGGCGCCGGCGACCGCGCCGAAATCGGCGGAGCGGATCGCCAAGGTGATGGCCCGGGCGGGGGTGGCGTCGCGGCGGGAAGCCGAGACCTGGATTGCCGCCGGCCGGGTCTCGGTCAACGGGTCGGCAGTCGCGTCGCCGGCCTTCAACGTCGCCCCGACGGACCGCATCACGGTCGACGGCAAGCCGCTGCCGCGCCGCGAGCGGACGCGGCTGTTCCTGTTCCACAAGCCGCGCGGCGTTCTCACCACCGCGGCCGACACGCATGGCCGCCCGACCGTGTTCGATGTCCTGCCGAAGGAGCTGCCGCGGCTCTTGAGCATCGGCCGTCTCGACATGAACACCGAGGGACTGCTGCTGCTGACCAACGACGGCGGACTGGCGCGTGCGCTGGAACTGCCGGCCACGGGCTGGCTGCGGCGCTATCGCGTCCGTGCGTTCGGCGCCGTGACCCAGGACAGGCTCGATGCCCTGCGCACCGGCATCGAGGTCGACGGCGTGCGCTACGGACCGATCGAGGCGGCGCTCGACCGCGTGCAGGGCTCGAATGTCTGGCTGACGTTTGCGATGCGCGAGGGCAAGAACCGCGAAATCCGCAACGTGTTGCGCGCGCTCGGCCTGCACGTAAACCGGCTGATCCGGATTTCGTTCGGTCCGTTCCAGCTTGGCGAATTGCCGGACGGCGCGGTGGAGGAGGTGAAGACGCGGACCCTGCGCGAGCAGGTCGGCTCGCGGCTGGCCGACCAGGCGGGCGTGGATTTCGCGGCGCCGATCGTGGAGCGAGCCTCGGAGCGGGAGAGTGCGCCCCTCCCCCCGCGAAGCGGTGGAGAGGGGAAGCACGGTTCGCGCGGCGACAAGAAGCGGGGTGGGGGGCGTGACAGCGCGAAATCCCCCCCGGCCCCGACCCCTCCCCACCGCTCGCACCACGCGCGGGGAGAGGGGAGAGGCGGCGCCGTACGTCGTGGCAAGGGTGACAATCCGCATCGCAACAAACGGAAGCGCTGATGCGTATCGTCGGGGGCCGTCTTCGCGGCCGCACGCTGCAGGCGCCGAAATCGCAGGCAATCCGCCCGACCGCCGACCGGCTGCGGGAATCCGTATTCAACATCCTGATGCATGCCTACGACGATCCGCTGGGCGGCGCGCGGGTGCTCGATCTGTTTGCCGGCACCGGTGCGCTCGGCGCCGAGGCGCTGTCGCGCGGCGCGTCGTTTGTTCTGTTCGTCGATCAGGGGGCGGAGGCGCGTGCGCTGCTTCGCGCCAACGTGGAGGCGCTGGGGCTCGGCGGCGTCAGCAAGGTGTATCGCCGCGACGCCACCCGGCTCGGACCGGTCAGCCCGCTCGAACCGTTCGATGTCGCGTTTCTCGATCCGCCCTACGGACAGGGTCTGGCCGAGAAGGCGCTTGTGTCGGCGCGCGATGGTGGCTGGCTCGTGCCGGGCGCGCTTGCCGTGGTCGAAGAGGCGGCCGATGCCGGCTTCAGCGCGCCGGAGGGATTCGAGGAACGGGAGCGGCGCACGTATGACGACACGGAATTGGTGTTTTTGCGGGCTCCTTCTCCGCCCTCATCCTGAGGAGCGCACGCAGTGCGCGTCTCGAAGGATGGGGCGGCCTCGCCCTTCGAGACGCGGCCTTCGGCCGCTCCTCAGGGTGAGGCCGAGAGAAGATTGGCGCAGTTAATCCACGCTGATGCCTGCGGCGCGGATCACCTTGCCCCAGCGCTCGACGTCCTCCTTGAGGAAGCCTGCCATGTAGGCCGACGAGCGCTGCTCAGGCGGCAGGATTTCGAGGCCGAGCCCTTCGAGCTTTTTCCGCACGTCGGGGCGCGCGATCATCGTTTCGAGCGCCTTGTTCATCTTGTCGACGATCGGCTTCGGTGTGCCCTTCGGGAAGAAGAAGCCGTTCCACACGGTGGCCTCGACGCCCTTCAGCCCCTGCTCGCCGGTGGTCGGCATGTCCGGGATGATGGCGGCGCGCCGCGGCGCCATCACCGCGATGCCTTTCACGGTGTTCTGCTTTGCCTGCACGGCGCCGCTCTGGATGGTGCTGCACATGTAGTCGACGCGGTCGGCAACCACATCCTGGAGCGCCGGACCTTCGCCGCGGTAGGGCACATTGGTGATGTTGACGCCGAGCGTGAAGTTCAGGAGCGCGCAGGGAAGGTGCGTGCCGGAGCCGACGCCGGCCGACGAGTACTGCATCTTGCCCTGGTTCGCCTTCATGTGGGCGATCATCTCCTGCAGGTTGTTCACCGGCAGGCCCTTGCGGGCGACCAGGAGGCGCGGGGATTCGGTGACCATGCCGATCGGCTCGAAGTCGGCGATCGAGTCGTAGGGCTTCCTCTTGTAGAGCGCCTGGCTGTACGAATGCGTGCCGGAATTTCCGATCAGGAAGGTGTAGCCGTCCGGCGCGGCCTTGGCGACGCGGGCGCTGCCGATGGTGCCGGCTGCCGCGCCGACGTTCTCCACCACGATGGTCGTGCCGAGGATTTCGCCCAAGATCGCGGCCTGAAAGCGCCCGCTGCCATCGATTCCGCCGCCGGGCGCGAACGGGATGACGAGCGTGATGTTGCGGGCCGGCCATTCCTGGGCGGCGGCGGGCGCCGCAAGAGCGATGAGTGATGCTGCTGCGCCGAGCAGCACCGTTGCGAATCTGTTTCGGGGTTGCATGTGGTCAGCTCCATTGATCATTCGATGCGCATGCCTGCGGCCTTGATCGGCACGCTCCAGCGCTCGATCTCGCCCTTTACGAACTTGGTGAAATACTCGGGGGTGCGGCGATCCCTGGCGGGGACGACCACGCCGATGCCCTTGTAGCGCTCCACGACGGTGGGCGTGTCGATCGCGTCCGATGTCGCCTTCGCGAGCCGGTCGATGATCGCCTTCGGCGTACCCTTGGGAGCGGAGAAGCCGCCCCATGCGCCGCAGTCGAGACCCTTGAGGTTGAGTTCCGGCGCGGCCGGCACCTGCTCCAATCCCGGCGCGCGTTGGGTGCCGAACGTCACGATCGGCTTGACGGTGCCGCCCTTGATCTGCGGCGTCGCCGTGGAGATCTGCTCGGGGATGAAATCGATGCGGCCGGCAATCAGATCCTGCATGGCCGGGCCGGCGCCGCGATAGGGCACGTGGGTCAGATTGACCCCGAGCGCCATGTCGACGAGCACCGCGCAGGTGTGCGAGCCGGAGCCCATGCCCGCCGAGCCGTATTTGATCGCTTTCGCGTTGGCCTTGGCATGCGAAGCGAACTCCGCCCAGTTGCTGGCGGGGAAGTCCTTGCGAACGATCAGCACGCGGGCTGAATCGTTGAACAGCGCCACGTGATCGAAATCGTTCAGCGGATTGTAGAGCGGCCGCGCGTAGATCTGCGGCACCTGCGAGAGCACCGCGCTGCCGGACAGGAGCAGGGTATAGCCATCCGGCGCGGCCTTGGCGGCGCGCGCGGTGCCGGTCATGCCGCCGGCGCCGCCGACGTTCTCGATGACCATCTGCTGGCCGAGCAGTTCGCTCATCCGCGCGGCCGCGATGCGCGCCACTGTGTCGACCGGTCCACCTGCCGCGTAAGGGACGATCACGGTGATGGGACGCGTCGGGTATTCCTGCGCCGTTGCCGTCGATGCCGTCATGGCGAACGCGGCTGCCGCGATGATCCTCAGCATGAGCTCCTCCCCTTTTGGGGAGGAGCCTTGCTTTCGGCGGGCGTGAGGTCAAGCGCTCAACGCACTTTTGCAGCCATGCGCGAAGGCGTTGCCGCAAAAACGGGCACGCCGTCAGCGCCTGCCGAACAGCCGTTCGATGTCCGAGAGTTTCAGCTCCACGTAGGTGGGCCGGCCATGGTTGCACTGTCCGGAGTTGGGCGTGACCTCCATTTCGCGGAGCAGCGCGTTCATTTCGGCCGCTTTCAGGCGGCGGCCGGCCCGCACGGACCCGTAGCAGGCCATGGTCGCCGCCACATGCATCAGCCGGCGCTCCAGCGGCAGCGCCTCGTCCCATTCCGCCATGTGCTCGGCGAGATCGCGGACCAGCGCCGCGGCGTCGATCTCGCCGAGCATCGCGGGGGTCTCGCGAACGGCGACCGCGCCGGGACCGAACGGCTCGATGGCAAGTCCGAAGCGCGCAAGTTCCCCGGTTCGCTCGGCGAGATGCGCGACGTCACCGGCGTCGAGTTCGACGATCTCCGGGATCAGCAGGATCTGCCGCGCCACGCCGGAGCGGTCGAGCGAGGCCTTGATCCGTTCGTAGACCAGCCGCTCATGGGCGGCGTGCTGGTCGACGACCACCAGCCCGTCGCGGGTCTGGGCCACGATGTAGGTGTCGTGAACCTGGGCGAGCGCCGCGCCGAGCGGACGGTCCAGTGCATCGGCTGCGGGTTCCACGGTCTCGACCCGGGCGGTGGCGGCGGCACCGCCCACATCCAGTGCGGTCTGGTAGCTCTCCTGAAGGATCTCGGCGAACCCGGCGTCCGGGGCCGACCATGCCGCGACGCCGCCACGCGACGGCGAGCCGGGACGGGCAAACGAACGGCGCCAGTCGAAGCTGTTGCGGCGGGGCAGGGCCGCCGGCCGGAACGCCGCAAGCGTGGCGGTTCCGCCGGTCGAGGCGGATCGTCCGCTTTCGCGGTTGAGACCGTCCTTCACCGCGTGCATCAGCAGGGAGCGCACCAGCGTTGCATTGCGGAAACGGACCTCGGTCTTGGCCGGATGGACGTTCACGTCCACCTCCTGCGGGGGCAGGGTGATGAACAGCGCGACGACCGGATGGCGGTCGCGGGGCAGGTAGTCGGCGTAAGCGCCGCGCAGAACCCCGAGCAGGAGCTTGTCGCGCACCGGGCGGCCGTTGACGAACAGGTACTGGCCGAGCGAGTTGGCGCGGTTCATGGTCGGCAGCGCGATATAGCCGTCGACGGTCGTGCCCTCACGCTCGGCCTGAACGGCAACCGCATTGCTGCGGAAGTCGGCACCCAGGATGTCGGCCAGACGCGCGAGCCGGCCGGTCGCATCGGGCAGCGCCGCGGCCCAGGTCACCGGATTGCGATCCTCCCCGCTTAGCGTGAACGCAACGTCGGGCCGGCTCATGGCGAGCCGCCGCACCACCTCGCGCACGGCTTCGCCTTCAGTGCGGTCCTGCTTGAGAAACTTCAACCGCGCGGGCGTCGCGTAGAACAGGTCCGAGACCTCGACACGGGTGCCTTGCCCGAGTGCCGCCGGTTTCGGGTCCGATTTTTGCCCGGCGTCCACCTCCAGCGACCAGGCGTGCGGCTCGCCTGCGTGGCGCGTGGTGATGCTGAGCCGCGCCACCGAGCCGATCGACGGCAGCGCCTCGCCGCGGAATCCGAGCGAGGCGATCTGCATCAGGTCGTCGCCGTCGAGCTTGGACGTGGCGTGGCGTTCGACCGCGAGTTCCAGGTCTGCACGATTCATCCCGGTGCCGTCGTCGGCGACCCGGATCAGCCTTCGGCCGCCGCCGTCGGTGGTCACTTCGATCCGGCGGGCGCCGGCATCGAGCGCGTTCTCCACCAGCTCCTTCACCACGCTGGCGGGCCGCTCGACGACTTCGCCGGCGGCGATGCGGTTCACGGTGGTTTCGGGCAACCTGCGGACTGGCATCGGCACTCTGGCATCGGCTCTCTGGCGTGGGGGCGGCGACTCGCCGGGGCGACCCTATCGGCGCCATGTGACGCCTGCGAGGCCGCCACCGCGCATTCCCCCGCTTTCCCCTCAGTCGAAGCCGACCTTGCCCCGGAGATTTTTAATGCCCGACCGGCGCTTCTTGCTGTCCAGCCGCTCCTTTTTCGACGCCCTGGTCGGCTTGGTGGCCCGGCGCGGCACCGGGGGGATCGCCGCCTCACGCACCAGGGCGACGAGGCGATCGATGGCCTCGGCACGGTTGCGCTCCTGGGTGCGCTGGTTCTGTGCGATCAGCACCAGCACGCCGTCCTTGGTGACGCGCTTGCCGGCCAGCTTCATCAGCCGGATGGCGACGTCGTTGGGCAGCGACGGCGAGCGCCGCACGTCGAAGCGGAGCTGGACCGCGGTGGAGAGCTTGTTGACGTTCTGTCCGCCCGGACCGGACGAGCGCACGAAGCTCTCCTCGATCTCGGATTCGTCAATGCTGAGACGGTCGTTGATGCGGATCATGGCTACGCGCCGGGAATCTCCGGTTCGACAATACCGGAGATTCGCAAACCGCGTGACGTGTTACGGGATCAGCCGCCGGCGAGGTATTTCTTCGCCAGCACCTTGCCTTCCTCGACAGCGGGCTGGTCGAACGGATCGACCCCCATCAG
>CAZGSW010000078.1:10924-18170 GCA_964528635.1 uncultured Rhodoplanes sp.
AGCTGGAGCTGGCTGTGCTGGTCGACCGGGCCGATCGCGGCGATGGGTGTGGTGCCCTTGCCGTCCTTGCCCAGGCTCTCGGCCCAGAGCTGGACGTACCACCTGGTGAATTTTTCAAGCCGGTCGGCGTAGGCCATCAGGACCGAGATTGATTTGCCGGCGGCCACGCTGAGCGCTGCGCCGACGGCCGCCGGAACGTCGGCCGGCGTCCGGCCGGCCAGAACAGGCTCCAGCGCCGCGCCCGCGCCCGCGCGAATCGCGCCGATGTCGAGGCCGCACACCGCAGCCGGAAGCAGGCCGACGTTGGTCAGCACCGAGAAACGGCCGCCGACACCGGTGTCGTGATCGAGGAAGGGCACATCGTACGGCGCCAGCAGATCGCGAAGTCCGTTGCGCTTGTCTTGTTTTGCAGGCTCGCTGATGCCGACGAAATGGTCGTGCGGCTGCCGGCCCGCCGCCATCAGCGCCGACACGACCGCCGCCGTCTGCATCAGCGTCTCGGCCGTGCCGCCCGACTTCGAGATCGCGACAAAGCGCGACGAGGCGAGCGGAAGCTGCTCCAGCATTGCGCCGAACGTGCCGGGATCGAGGTTGTCCATGAAATGCAGGCGCGGCTTGCGCAACTGTCCGAGCGCGGGCACCGCGTATCCGGCGAACTGTGCGAGCGTCTGTCCCCCGAGGCTCGAACCGCCGGTGCCCAGGAACACCACATCGGTCGTGCTCTCGTTCAGGAGCCGGGCGTAGCCGAGGATCGGAGCGAGGTCGTCGCGTCTTGCCGGTAACCGCAGCAGCGGCAGCGACCCGTCCTCAT
Source organism: uncultured Rhodoplanes sp. (assembly GCA_964528635.1). Lineage (GTDB taxonomy): Bacteria > Pseudomonadota > Alphaproteobacteria > Rhizobiales > Xanthobacteraceae > Z2-YC6860. Next base: position 11,736 of record CAZGSW010000078.1, read on the forward strand.
GTTGCCGCCGCAGCCGGTCGAGCGCCTCGCCGGTCCGGGCCAGCGCATCGGCGAACCCCGGAACTGCCGCGTGTTCGATCGATTGCCTCAGCGCCATCGGACCTCGCGCGGCTGGAGAAGCCGTGGCTACTTGACCGGTTCGGCGGAAGCAAGGTCCTTCGGCCGGCCCACCACGGTGACGAGCAGGCCGCCATCGGCCAGCCGCCTGGCGACGCGGCGGGCGTCCTCGATGGTGACGGCGTCGATCCGGTCGTTGCGGGTCTTGATGTAGTCGGTGCCGTATCCCCAGAGCTGGATGTTCAGCAACTGGCGGGCGATCTTGGCCGACGTATCGAAGCCGAGCGGGTAGGAGCCCTTCAGATACGCCTTGGCCTCGGCGAGTTCCTTTTCCGTCGGACCGTCTTTCGCCATCCGCTGGATTTCCGCCTCGATGATCTTGAGCGCCTCGCCGGCGCTCGCGTTGCTGGTCTGGGTGCCGCCGAGGAACATCGGCGAGCGTTCCAGCGTCTGCAGATAGGAATACACGCCGTAGGCGAGACCGCGCTTCTCACGGACTTCGGTATAGAGGCGCGATGAGAACGATCCGCCGCCCAGGATGTGGTTGACCACAAAAGCGGGAATGAAATCGGGATCCTTGCGCTCGATGCCGACGCCGCCGAACGACAGCACCGTCTGGGGCACGTCGAGATCGATCACGATACGCCGTCCGACATCGTGAATGCGGACCGGCGGCAGGGGGCTGAGCTTGCTCTTTTCGGGAAGCGCGCCGAACACGCGGTCGAGCAGGGGGCCCAGCGTCTCAGGATCGATGTCACCGACCACGCCGATCTTCAGCGTTTCGCGGCTCAGCACGCGGGACAGGTAGTCGCGCAGATCGTCGGCCGTGACGGTCGGAATCGACTCCAGCGTTCCGTTGGTGGGACGCCCATAGGGATGACGCGGGAAGGCGGTCTTCCACCAGGTGCGGTTCGAGATGCTGTTCGGATTGGTGGTTTCGCGCCGGAGCGACGACAGAACCTGCGCGCGCACACGCTCGAGCGCTTCGGTGTCGAAGCGCGGCTGCGTCAGCGCCAGCCGCAGCAGGTCGAGGCCCGGCTCGAGGCGGTCGCGCAGCATGCTGACGGAACCCGTGAAGTGGTCGCGTCCCGACGAGAAGCGCATCCGCAGCGCGTTCTCCTCCACGCGCTGCTGGAACGCCTTGGAGTCCAGCTCGCCGGCGCCTTCGTCGAGCATGCCGGACAGAACATGGGATACGCCGGGCTTGGCTTCGGGATCCTGGTTGGCTCCGCCCGTGAAGGCGAACTCCATCGCCACTAGTGGCACGGTCGGGTCGCGCACCAGCCAGGCTTCGATACCGCCCGGCGAGGTCACCCGCTCGACGTTGGTGGCCAGCGCCGGCGCCAGCGGCGCCGCGGCCAGGAGCAATACGATTGCGGTGAGGATATTTCGCAGCACGGGCATCACGAGCGTTTTTCTCCGCGGCGGACTTCGTCCTTAATCAGATAGCCGGTGACCGAGCGCCGCTTGTCCAGCCATTGCCGGGCGGCGTCGCGGACCGCATCGGCGGTCACGGCGCGAATACGGTCGGGCCAGGTCTTGACGCTTTCCACGCTCGATCCGGTGGTCAGGGCGACCCCGTACCAGCGCGCCAGCGAGGCCTGGTTGTCCTGGGCGAACACGGCGTCGGCGACCAGCCGGTTCCGGGCCCGCTCGATTTCCTCGGCGGTGACGCCGTTGGCGACGACGTCATCCAGTACGGCGTCGATCGCCTCCTCGAGCTGATGCAGCGATACGCCGGGCTTGGGGGTGCCGTAGATGCCGAGCCGGGTGGCGTCGAGACCGGAACCGGAATACCAGCCGCCGGCCGAAACCGCGACCTGCCGCTCCATCACCAGCGTGCGGTAAAGCCGTCCGGTCGAGCTGCTTCCGAGCACATGGGCCAGCACTTCCAGCGCTTCCGATTCGCCGGGCTTGGCTGTGGTCGCGGACGGCACGAGATAGGAGCGCTGCAGGCTCGGCTGCGCGACACGGGGATCGGCCAGCGTCACCTGCCGCGGCGATACGTGGACCGGCTCCTGCGGCCGCTGCCGCGGGCCGATCTCGGCGGTCGGAACCACCTTGCCGTAGGTTTCCTCGGCGAACTTTTTGACCTCGTCGGCGGTGACGTCGCCCGCCACGACAAGCACCGCGTTGTTCGGCGTGTAGAAGCGCCGGTAGAACGCGAGCGCGTCGTCGCGGTTGAGCGATTCGATCTCGTGGCGCCAGCCGATCACCGGCCGGCCATAGGGGTGGTTGAGATAGAGCGCGGCTTCGATCTGTTCGCCCAGCCGCGCGCCGGGATTGTTGGCAACGCGCTGGTTCTGCTCCTCCAGCACGACCTTCAGCTCAGGCGCCACGACATCGTCGGTGAGAACGAGGCCGGTCATGCGGTCGGCCTCGAATTCCATCAGCGTTTTGAGATGCTCGCGCGAGGTGCGCTGGAAGTATCCGGTGTAGTCGCTGGACGTGAAGGCGTTCTCCTGGCCGCCGATCGCCGCGATCACCTTCGAGAACTTGCCGGCCGGATTCTTCTTGGTGCCCTTGAACAGCAGATGTTCGAGGAAGTGCGCGATGCCCGACTTGCCCGGCGGCTCGTCGGCCGCACCGACCTTGTACCAGAGCATGTGGGTGACCACCGGCGTCCGGCGGTCGGGAATGACGACGACCTCGAGCCCGTTTGCGAGTTTGAAGGAACTGACGTCCGGGGCGGCGGAGGCGTTGTCGGGCAGGGTGGTACCGGCAACCAGTGCGGCCAGACCGGCGGCCGCCAGAGCAAACGTCAATTTGATTGGCACGAAAGCCTCTTTGAAATTACGGATCGGCAACGGCCTGCAAAGCAGACCGCCAAAGCGCAGCCACCCCGGCCGAAGATGGGACCGCGCGGCGGCCCCGGCAAATCACGTTAAGGCGAGAGGCTGTTGTTCGAGGACGCGTGATCCAGCGGGTTCGCGGCACCCGGAGCGGCCGTTTCCTTGCCGACGCCATACGGCTGTGTCGGCGACGGAGTGCGATAGCCGGCCGGCGGCTCGATCAGGCTGGTGCGCGGCGGCTCGCCGGTGAATCTGGTGTACTCTTCCTTCGGTCCGCCCAGCGAGCCCAGTCCGAAGCTGCTGAAGATGCTCTTGGACTTCAACTCGGCCGCCGTGCTTGGCGCGGTCGGATCGACGTGCGGGCCCGGGGTCGGCTGCTGTCCGGGCGGCGCCGACTTGGCGCGAGGTCCGAGACGGTCGGGAAGCTCCGGATTCCATTCGTCCTCGACGGTCCGGGCCGGCAGCTTGCGCTGGGCGCGAATCTCCTTCGCCCGCTTCACGTCGGGGTCGTTGGGCCACGCGGCGGTCTTGTCCGCGGCCGATCCGGTCTCGGGGGGCGGCAGGTTGCGCCCGGGCGGGATCACCAGCGGCGAGCGCTCGCGGTAATCGATCCCGTTGCCGTCACGGCGCAAGCCCAGCCCATGCAGGATGTTACGCAGGAACTTGGTGTCGGGCGCCACGTCCTCTTCGTCGTCGTTGGCGCGCGCTCCGGTCGCGGCCGTGGCGGCCACGGCGAGCCCGAGCAGGCCGGCTGCGGCGATGTTGGCGATCCGTTTCATCCAGTCAGACTGTGTCATGCCGTCTTCCCGTCGCGACAGCGCGCCCCCGGAAAACCGCACCATGGCGGTGATCGGCCCGCAACTAAGGCCCGGATCGGGGCGCTTTTACGGCGCGGTCCCCGATCAGGGATTCATACAGGAGCCCCGCCACTCCGGCAACGATGGCTACATCAGCCAGGTTAAAGACGTACCAATTGAAGCTCCAGGAGGCGGTCTGGATGTGGAGAAGCATGAAATCCGCCACCGCACCGTGCACCCAGCGGTCGATTCCGTTGCCGAGCGCCCCGCCCACGATCAGCCCCAGGCAGACGGCCGGGAAACGTACGACGGTGCGCGCCAGCCACACCCAGAGCAGCGCCACCGCGACCGCCTTGACGCCCAGCAGAGCCAGTTGACCGAGCGGCCCGTCCTGCTGGAACCAGCCGTAGCTGATGCCCTTGTTCCAGGTCATGACCAGCGCGGCAAACGGCGTCAGCGGCACCATGCCCTTCGACGGAAGGTCGAACCCGTAGATCAGCCAGAGCTTCAGCGCCTGGTCGAGCGCGCAGACCACAAGGGCGGTGACGAGACCGAGCCTTGTGAACGGGCCCCAGAGGTAGGTCGCAGCAGAATTCATTGGGACCAATCCACTGCCACTTCCGCTCTCTTTGCTGTCGTCCCCGCGAAGGCGGGGACCCATACCGCGTGGTCCATCGATGGGTCCGTGGTTATAGTTCGCGCCTTCGCGGGGACGACGGACGAGGCAGTTCGCCGGTCACGTCAGCAAGCTCGCTCGATCCGCCCATTCGGGATTGTCTTCTTCGATCAGCCGGATTTTCCAGTCGCGATTCCATTTCTTCAACTGTTTCTCGCGGCGGATGGCGTCTTCGGCGGTCTCGTAGGGTTCGACGTAGACCAGGCGGTGGACCTTATATTTCTTGACGAACTCGGACCCTAATCCGATTCGGTGCAACTCAAGCCGGTTCTGAAGATTGTTCGTCACGCCGATGTACAGCGTTCCATGACGGCGGCTCGCCATGATGTACACGTAGTACACGGCAACTCTCCGCGCTTTCGCCAACTCTCTCCGCTGTCGTCCCCGCGAAGGCGGGGACCCACACCGCGTGGTCTATCGATAGACTGGTGGTTATGGGTCCCCGCCTTCGCGGGGACGACAATAACATCTGTCCTGCGGTCTTGGCAGAAACCTATACCGGCAACTTCCGCGCCGCTTCCCATTCGCGCAGCGCCTGCGCGTCGCGCGGGGTCACGTCGGGGTACTGCGGGTCGCTGCCGACCGCGGGCGTGATCTTCCACGAGCGGGCGCACTTGGTGCCTTGCGCCTGCTTCGTCACCACGAACACGCCGGGCACGTCCGGCAGGGTGAACGCCCCCTCCGGACCCTTGGCCTCGCCCTCGATCTCCACCAGCGTGCCGGCCGAGGTGATGCAGACTTCGGCGAGGTCGACGCCGAGCATCGCCTCGTACAACTCCGGGTTCGACACATAGACGAACGGATCGGCCTCCAGCGACGAACCGATTCGCTTGCCGGCGCGCTCGATCTCCAGCGCGCCGGTCACGGCGCGGCGCACCGTGCGGATCTTGCGCCATTTCTCCGCGAGCCTGTCGTCGCGCCACGATGCCGGCACCTCGGGAAACGCCTCCAGATGGACCGATGCGTCATCCTTCCTGTAGCGCTCCAGCCAGGCCTCCTCGGCGGTAAAGCACAGCATCGGCGCGAGCCACGTCACCGTGCAGCGGAACAGATGGTCGATCACGGTCAGCGACGCCTTGCGGGTCACCGACGAAATCGGATCGCAGTACAGCGCGTCCTTCCGGATATCGAAGTAGAACGCCGACAGGTCCGTCGTCATGAAGTGCGACAGCGCCGCGAAGATGCGCTTGTAGTCGAATTCGGCGTAGGCCTTTCGCACGGTCTCGTCGAGTTCGGCGAGCCGGTGCAGCATCAGCCGCTCCAGCTCCGGCATTTTCTCCTGCGCGATGCGGTCGGCCTCGTTGAAATGCGCGAGGCTGCCCAGCATCCAGCGGATGGTGTTGCGCAGCCGCCGGTACGTCTCCACCGTGGTCTTGAGGATTTCCTTGCCGATGCGCAGGTCGTCCGCGGTGTCGGACGCGCACACCCACATGCGCAGAATGTCGGCGCCGGAATCCTTGATGACATCCTGCGGCGCGGTGACGTTGCCGAACGACTTCGACATTTTACGGCCCTGCTCGTCGAGCACGAAGCCGTGGGTCAGCACCACGTCGAACGGTGCGACGCCGCGGGTGCCGCAGCTCTCCAGCAGCGAGGAGTGGAACCAGCCGCGGTGCTGGTCGGAGCCTTCGAGATACATCACGGCGTCGCTGCCGCCGTCCTTCCTGCGCTTGATGCCGGCCAGCGAAGGGAAGTGCACCGGGTCTTCCAGCACGAAGGCGTGCGTGGAGCCGGAATCGAACCAGACGTCGACCACGTCGTCGACCTTCTTCCACGGCTCGTTGGCAAGTTGACCGAGGAAGCGCTCGCGCGCGCCCTCCTTGTACCAGGCGTCGGCGCCCTCCTGCTCGAACGCGTCGGCAATGCGTTTGTTGACGGCTTCGTCCTGCAGGATGGTCGCGGAGCCGTCCGCGTTCTCCTTGACGAACACCGCGATCGGCACGCCCCAGGCGCGCTGCCGCGACACCACCCAGTCCGGGCGGCTCTCGATCATGCCGGTGATGCGGTTCTCGCCGGCCGCGGGCACCCAGCGGGTCTTGCCGATCTCGCGCAGCGCGATCTGGCGCAGGGTTCCGTCGAGGCCGCCGACCGGCTTGTCCATCGCGATGAACCA
>CAZGSW010000079.1:0-18152 GCA_964528635.1 uncultured Rhodoplanes sp.
CGATGATCCAGAACCGGATCACGATCTGCGATTCGGTCCAGCCGAGCTGCTCGAAGTGGTGATGGATCGGCGCCATCCTGAACACCCGCTTGCCGGTGAGCTTGAACGAGATCACCTGCACGATGACCGAGACCGCTTCCAGCACGAACAGGCCGCCGATGATGGCGAGCGCGATCTCGTGCTTGGTGGCGACCGCCACCGTGCCGATCAGCCCGCCGAGCGCCAGCGAGCCGGTGTCGCCCATGAAGATCGAGGCCGGCGGCGCGTTGAACCACAGGAAGCCCAGTCCTGCGCCGATCACCGCCCCGCATATCACCGCAAGCTCTCCGGTGCCGGGCACGTAGTGGATCTGCAGATAGTCCGCGAACACCGCGTTGCCGGCGAGGTATGAAATTCCGACGAAGGTGGCCGCCGCGACCATCACCGGGCCGATGGCGAGGCCATCGAGCCCGTCGGTCAGGTTCACCGCGTTGCCGGCGCCGACGATGATGAAGGTGCCGAAGATCAGGAAGAACCAGCCGAGATTGAACACCAGGTCCTTGAACAGTGGCAGCGTCAGCGAGGTGGCGAACTGCGGCCGACCGATATGCGCGAACACCAGGCATGCGCACAGCGCGATCGCAGCCTCGATCGAAAGACGGAAGATGCCGCCGAACCCGGTCGTGGTCTGCTTCGTCACCTTGAGATAATCGTCGTAGAAGCCCACGGCGCCGAAGCCGAGCGTCACCGCGAGCACGACCCAGACGTAGGGGTTGCGCGGATTGGCCCACAGCAGCGTCGCCACCACGATGGCCAGCAGGATCATCAGCCCGCCCATGGTGGGCGTGCCGGCCTTGACGAAATGCGACTTGGGTCCGTCGGCGCGGATCGGCTGGCCCTTGCCTTGCTTGAGGCGCAGATGGTCGATCAGCCACGGACCGAACAGGAAGACGAACACCAGCGCCGTGAGCATGGCGCCGCCGGTCCGTACCGTCAGGTAGCGGAACACATTGAAGACCGACAGCGTGCTGGAGAGATCGGCCAACCAGTAGAGCATCGAATCAACCCGGTGTGGACGCCGCGGCGTCCTGGCGTGAGAACTGGCGCGTCATTGCCTTGACGATGGGACCCATCTTCGAACCGAGCGAACCCTTGACCATGACCGCGTCCCCTGCCCGCAGAACGCCGAGAACCTGGGGCTCCAGCGCGGCAGACGTCTCGGCATAGCCGCCCCGGCGCTCCGTGGGAAGGGCTTCCCACAGCGAGCGCATCAGCGGTCCCGAACAAAACACCAGATCAACCGATCCTTCCACGACCGCTGCCGCGAGACCGCGATGCAGATCGGCCCCTTGCGGTCCCAGTTCGAGCATGTCGCCCAGAACCGCGATCCGGCGCCCGCGTACGCCGAGATCGGCCTGACCGAGCAGCAGGAGTGCCGCGCGCATCGACGCCGGGTTGGCGTTGTAGCTCTCGTCGATCAGCGTGGCCGACCCGCCCGGCAGATCGAGGGTGACGCGCGCACCCCGTCCGGTCGACGGCGCGAGACCGCCGAGCGCCAATGCGCCGAGCGCCAGATTCGCACCGGCGAGCTTCACCGCCGCAAGGACCGCCAGCGAATTCTGCACCAGATGACGGCCGGGCGCACCCAGCTTGTAGGTGACGTTGTCGCCGAGAATCGATGCTTCGACGGTCGACGAATCCGGCTGAAGCGCACACCGGATCAGGCGTGCATCCGCGTCGCTGTGCTCGCCGAACGAAACCACGTTGCCGACGCCGGCCCCACGCGCGGCACGCATTAGCCGCTCGAACTGCGGATTGTCGCGGTTGATCACCGCCGAGCCGCCGGGCTCGATGCCCTCGAAGATTTCCGCCTTGGCATCGGCGATCTTTTCGACCGTACCGAAGAACTCCAGATGCACCGGCTCGACCGTGGTGACGATCGCAACATGCGGCCGCACCATCCGGGTCAGTGGCGAAATCTCGCCGGCGTGGTTCATGCCCATTTCGAGCACGGCATAGCGTGCACTTTCCGGACAGCGGGCCAGCGACAGCGGCACGCCCCAGTGATTGTTGTAGGAGGCGGCCGACGCATGGGTCTCGCCAGATCGCGCCAGCGCCAGCCGCAGTGCCTCCTTGGTGCCGGTCTTGCCGACCGATCCGGTCACGCCGATGAATTTTGCCGTGCTCCGCGCCCGTGCCGCGCGGGCAAGCTGCCGCAGCGCTTCCAGCACATCGCCGACCACCAGGAGCGGCGCTCCTTCGGGCATCGACAACACCTTGTCCGCCGCCACGACGGCGAGCCCCGCACCGGCCTTGAGCGCCGCGGGGACGAACTCGTGACCGTCACGCGCGTCCGAAAGAGCGAAGAAGGCCTCTCCCGCCGCCAGCGTCCGGCTGTCGATCGATAAACCTGTGACACCGGCAGGCAGCGCACCCTGGCGGCGGGCATCCATCGCTGCCGCCATCGCATCCACCGTCCAGAGCACAGTCATGCAAGCTCCTTCAACGCCGCCCGGGCCGTTTCGTGATCGCTGAACGGCAAAGTCCGGCCGCCGACGATCTGGCCTGTCTCATGTCCCTTGCCCGCAATCAGCAGCACGTCGCCCGCCTGCAAGTTGGCGATGCCGGTGCGAATCGCCTCGCCGCGGTCTCCGATTTCCGCAACGTGCACCGCCGAGCCTGCGCCAGCAAGAATCGCCGCGCGGATGGCGGCGGGATCTTCGCTGCGCGGATTGTCGTCGGTGACGATTACGCGATCGGCGTATCGCGCTGCTATCGCGCCCATCTCCGGGCGCTTGCCCTTGTCGCGGTCGCCTCCGCAGCCGAATACGACCACCAGTTCCCGCTTCACGTAAGGCCGCAGCGCGGCAATCGCCTTGTCCAGCGCGTCGGGCTTGTGTGCGTAGTCGACGAACACCGGCGCGCCGTGGCGCTCGCCGACCAGATCGAGCCGGCCCGGAGCGCCCTGAAGCGATGACAGCGCCGCAAACACCTCGTCTGGTTCACCGCCGGTCGCGATCACAAGCCCCGCGGAAACCAGCGCGTTCTCCACCTGGAACGCTCCGACCAGCGGCAACGCGACCGTATGAGTCTTGCCGGAATGTTGCAGCACCAGCTTCTGGGCGAAGCCGTCGATGGCGGTCTCGACGAGGCGGATGCCGCCGCCGTTGCGGCCGACGGTGAGAAGCCTCAAGCCACGCCTGTTCGCTGTCGCAATCGCCTGTGCCGAGTGCTCATGATCGGCGACGATCACCGCCGTGCCGCCATCCACCACCAGCGCCTCGAACAACCGCAGCTTGGCGGCGAGGTAGTGCTCCACGGTCGGATGATAATCGAGATGATCGCGTGACAGGTTGGTGAAACCCGCCGCTGCGACGCGGACGCCATCCAGCCGGTGCTGGTCGAGCCCGTGCGAGGATGCCTCCATCGCGAGATGGGTGATCTGCTCGCCGGCAAGTTCGGCCAGCGTGCGGTGCAGCGCGACCGGATCGGGTGTGGTGAGCGAACCGTAGACCTCGCGGTCCGGAGTCACGACGCCGATGGTGCCGACACTCGCCGCCCGAAGGCCGAGGGATTGCCAGATCTGGCGGGTGAACGCGGCAACCGAGGTCTTGCCGCTGGTGCCCGTGACGGCCGCGACGGTGCCCGGCTGACGGCGAAAGAACCGCGCAGCAGCCAGCGCCAGCGCGCGCCGCGTGTTGGCGACCGGTACGAACGGTACGCCAAGCGCAGGCGGCGCCTTCTCGCCGACGATGGCAGCGGCGCCCGCCGCTGCCGCCTGAGCGGCAAAACTCGAACCGTCCGCCTTGCTGCCCGCCATGGCGAAAAACACGGTGCCGGGCGTCACCGTGCGGCTGTCGGCCGTGAGACCGCTGACGCCGATCGCCGCGGTTGTGGGATCAAGCGTCCCGGAATCGATCAGGAGTTCGCCGAGGTTCATAAGTCGCAATCGTCGTCAAGAACTGCACTGTCATCGTCCGCGACCCGCCTGCGCGCAAGGCTCCGGCGGGTTAGGTCCCGGTCCGCCGAAGCTTTAGCGAAAACGGAAAGCGGACGATCCAGTAGCCACCAACCCAGCGAGCACCCGCGACTCAAATCACGATACGGGAGCACTGGATGCCCCGCTTTCGCGGGGCATGACAAGGGCGGGGACCGCGAAGAATCCGCACGAAACGCCTAACGCGAGCCTTTGGCCAAAATAAGCTGTTCGGCCGGCGCCAGATCGAACCGCGGCTGGATACCGAGCATCGGCGCGATCCGCCCGATCACCTTGCCTGCAGTCGGCGCGGCGTTCCAGCCGGAGGTGGCGTAGCCGTGGGTTTCCGGCAGGCCCTGCGGCTCGTCCAGCATGATCAGGACCTGGTAGCGCGGCTTGTCGGCCGGCAGGATCGCGGTGAATGTGGTCAGCAGCTTGTGCTTGGAGTAGCGGCCGCCGATCACCTTTTCGGAGGTGCCGGTCTTGCCGCCGACGTAGTAGCCAGTGACGTCGGCGCGCTTCGCGGTGCCTTTCTCGGCGTTGAGCCGCATCAGGTAGCGCATCTTGTCGCTGGTGTCCGGCTTGATCACCCGCTTGGCCAGCTTCTGCGCTTCTTCCGGCGAACGCTTCATGAAGGTCGGAGGGATGAGCAGGCCACCGTTGATGAGCGCGTTGATGCCCGCGACCGCCTGCAGCGGCGCGACAGAAAGGCCGTGGCCGAACGCGATCGTCACGGTGTTCAGTTCGCCCCAGCGCTTCGGCACGATCGGCTCGGCGCTTTCGGGAAGTTCGGTGCGCAGCCGGTCGAGCTGGCCGAGCTTCTTGAGGAACCATTTGTGGTGCTCGACGCCGAGACCGAGCGCCAGCCGCGCAGTGCCGATGTTGGAGGAATAGGTGAATACCTCCGGCAGCGACAGGAATCGGTTCTTCCCCTTGTAGTCGCTGATATTGAACCGGCCATAACGCAGCGAGCCGCGCGCATCGAGCATCGAGTTCAAATTGAACTTTCCCGAGTCCAGTGCCATCGCGAGCGTGAGCGCCTTGAAGGTGGAGCCCATCTCGAACACGCCGGTGGTGAGACGGTTGATCCGCAGCGGATCGTTGGCCTGCCTCGGACTGTTCGGATCGTAGTCCGGCAACGACACCATCGACACGATCTCGCCGGTGTTGACGTCGACCACAAGACCAGCGGCCGCCTTGACCTTGAACTTGGTGGCGGCGGCAATCAGTTCGTCGCGCACCGCGTGCTGCACGCGCAGATCGACCGCGAGTTCGATCGGGTTCTGCAGCCGGTCGGTCGCAAACCCCGCCATGTGCAGGGCTTGCAGGCCGCGCCCGTCCAGCCATTTCTCGATTCCGGCGATGCCCTGGTTGTCGATGTTGACGTGGCCGATCAGGTGAGAGACCTCGGCGCTGTTCGGATACACGCGCCGGTTCTCGTTGAGGAAGCCGACGCCGGGCAGCCCGAACCGGTGGATTTCCTGCCGCTGCCTCGGCGTGATCTCCCGCTTGACCCAGATGAAGCCTTTCTTGGTGTTGAGCCGCTCGCGCAGGTCGTTGGCGTCGAGATCGGGCAGCACTGCGGTGAGCAGTTCCGTCGCTTCGTCGTGGTCGATGATCCGGCGCGGTTCGGCGAACAGCGAGGGCGAGCGCACGTCGGTCGCCAGGATGTGGCCGTTGCGGTCGACAATGTCGGGCCGCGCAGTTGAAATGCGCTCCTGCGCGCCGCGCCGCATCACCACATGGCTTTCCGGCACGACCGCGAACATCACAAGCCGCACCGCGATCACTGTATAGACCAGGGAGAACGCCAGAATCGCCAGACCGACGCGGGCCCGCGCCTTGACATGACGATTCACGTTCTCGCCGTACAGCAGCTTGCGGATCAGCTTGCGCCGCCACGGCTCGGCGGAAGTCACCGGCTGAGTCAGGGACGTGGTGTGAGCGGATGCGTCCATCGGCTGGCTCTTATTCGTCCCGGTCCGGCAAGGTGCCGGACGGCGGCCCCTCTTCCGGAATCGAGCCGGTCGGCGGATTGTCGTCGGGATTTTCGATCATGCGCGCGATGGCGTCCTCTGCGGGCGGCTGCACGATCTGCGGCGCGCGCTCCGGCAGGTTGTCGAGCGAATCGAACTGGCTCGGATGCATCGGGCCGAGCGGCAGATGCCGGTGCACCAGGCCCTGGATACGGGCCGGGTTTTCCAGCGTGGCCCATTCTGCGCGCAACGCGGCGATGGTATCACGCTCGCGGCGGATGTCGCCGCGCATCTTGGCGATCCGTTCGGCGCGCAGGGTCGACTGGAACTTGATGTCGTAGACATAGGCTGCGGCGAACACCAGCAGTCCGACCACGAGCAGGTTGAGAAGCCGCATGATCAGCGTCCCCTCATCACGTCGGCAAGCGAAGGCAGGCGCGGCGACCGCATTTCCATATCGCCCACGTGCGCCGGCGCGGCGGTGCGCTCCGCGGCGCGCAGCTTGGCCGATCGCGCGCGCGGATTCGCCTCGATCTCCGCGTCGCTTGCCGGAACGGCGCGGCGGGTCAGCAGTCTGAACGAGGGCGCCGGTCCCGCCGATACCGGGGCATGACGCGAAATGCCGCGCGATCCGCTGCGGTCCGCGAGGAACGTCTTGACGATGCGATCCTCGAGCGAATGGAAACTTACCACCGCAAGGCGTCCACCCGGCTTCAGGATTCGTTCGGCGGCGGCGAGGCCAGCGGACAGTTCGTCGAGTTCCTCGTTGACGAAGATGCGAAGCGCCTGGAACGTCCGGGTCGCCGGATGAATGCGATCGGGCCGCGCGTGAACCACGGTGCCGACCACCGCGGCGAGTCGCGCCGTGGTGATGATCGGCGTCTGCTCGCGCTCGCGCACGATCGCCTTCGCCACAAGGCGGGCAAAGCGCTCCTCACCGAGGATCGCGATGATGGCGGCAAGATCGCGCTCGGACGCACGGGCAACGACATCCGCCGCGCTCGGTCCACCGCCGCCCATACGCATGTCGAGCGGACCGTCGAGGCGGAACGAGAAGCCGCGCCCGGCCTCATCGAGCTGCATCGACGAAACGCCGACGTCGAGCACCACACCATCAACCGATTCGTGGCCGAACTGCCGCGCAGCCTGGTCCAGGTGGGAGAACCGCTGCTCGACGAGCGTCAGCCGCCCGGAAAAATCTTCGACCATGGCCATGCCGGAGGCGATCGCATCGCGATCGCGGTCGAGCGCGATGACAGTGGAATCGCCGGCTTCAAGAATGGCGCGGCTGTAGCCGCCGGCGCCGAAGGTTGCGTCGATATAGACGCCGCCGTCGCGAACGCCGAGTTGCTCCATGACAGGGCGCAGCAGAACCGGAATGTGGCGCACGGACTGGGCCATTGGCTCACCGCCGTCCGCGCTCATGAGCGGGTTCCAGACGGGGCGGTGCCGCAGGCCGATCCGGCGCGGCGGCCGCCGATCTCGCAGAATCGTGGCGCGGCGCGAATCATCATTGAGGCCCCAAGCATTTTTGCAGCGCACCGTCGGAACTGCGGACCGGGCCGCCGCACCCGCCTGTTTCTTCCCGTACCTCAACTGCTTACGTGTTGTCTGCGAGCGTTGAGGCGTCATGGACAGACGGCTTCCAAGGATGCGGACGAAGCGTGCCGACCGCTTCGTTCCGTCAGCCGATTAACGGTCCTTAAGATTAAGGAACCGTTTGCAATCGCGGTCCGGAGAGGCGACCGGACGGAGCACCAAGTCGCGAATTTTTTCCGGAACTTCATTTCGGAACGGAACCCGTTCCGGTTCGCCACGTTTCTGCTGAGTCACCGGCGGAACGCGCGCAGGAGTGAAGGCGTTGTTCCGGTCGAGGGGATTTTTCGTTCATTCGGAATCCCAGGAGGACGGAATGTTAAAGAAGCTGATGATGACGACCGCTTTGAGCGGAATGATGATCGGCGCCGCACTGGCGCAGGGCGCGCCTGGCAAGCCGGATGCTCCGGCCGCCACACCCGCGACACCTCCGGCTGCCACCGCACCGGCACCGAAGTCCGGCACGACAGCGGCTGCGCCAGCCGCCGGATCGGTCCAGGTGGTGAACAGCCAGCGGGCTGACCAGTGGCTCGCCTCGCAGTTCAAGGGCACCGACGTGGTCGGCTCGGATAACGAGAAGATCGGCGACGTCTCGGACATGCTGTTCGACAAGGACGGCAAGATCGAAGCCTACGTCGTGAGCGTCGGCGGATTCCTCGGCATGGGCGCCAAGGACGTCGCGCTGGCTCCGGAGTCGTTCGAGGTCGTTTCCGGCGACAAGTCGAAGAACGAGTCCGACAAGCTGAAGCTGACCATGACCAAGGACCAGCTCAAGCAGGCCGCAAGCTTCGAGCCGTACAAGGCGCCCCGCACGACGACCGGCATGGGCGGCGGTACGCCCCGACCGGCGCCGGCACCGGCTCCGCGCTAGGTTGCGTTTGTAGCGTAGTCAGTTCGCGTTTGTAGTCGGCCCGGGCGGGCACCGCCCGGGCCGATACGCTTTGCGCCGGATTTCGGCCCTTGCTTCGCCGTTAACAATTGTCATCTATCGTCTCCGGTCGTCTCAACTGATTTGCCGGAACGCATGTCGGATTTTCCTGCCGATTCAAGTCTTGTCGAAAGCGTCGTCGCCTCGCCCAATCACGACGAGAGGGTCGGCGGTGCGCCGGACATGATCCTGTTGCACTACACCGGGATGCAGACCGCGGAAGCTGCGCTCGAACGCCTCCGCAGCACTGAGGCCCGGGTTTCCTCGCACTATTTCGTTCATGAGGATGGCCGCGTCATCCAGATGGTGCCCGAGGCGCGCCGCGCCTGGCATGCCGGGGTGTCGTCATGGGCCGGACAGACCGATATCAACTCGCGATCGATCGGCATCGAGATCGTCAACCCCGGCCACGAGTTCGGCTATGCGGATTTCCCGCGCCGGCAGATCGCCGCGGTGATTGCATTGTGCCGCGGCATCATCGCGCGCCGCAAGATCAGACGCGACCGTGTGCTCGCGCATTCGGATGTCGCGCCTGCCCGCAAGCAGGATCCCGGCGAGAAGTTTCCCTGGAAGCTGCTGGCGGACTCCGGCGTCGGACTGTGGGTCGAGCCGGTACCGATCACCGACTGGCTTTCGCTGGTGCCGGGCGACAGCGGCACGACGGTGTTCGATCTGCAGAAGTCGCTTGGCGATTTCGGCTACGGCGTGCCTCTCACCGGCGATTACGACGAAGAGACCAAAATTGTGGTGGCGGCATTCCAGCGCCATTTCCGCCCCGCCCAGGTGGACGGGATGGCCGACACCTCGACGCGCGAAACGCTGCGCAAGCTGCTCGAAGCTCGCAATCAGCCCGAACCCGCTCCGAAGGCCACAAGTGCCGCCTCTCCGGACGAGAAGCCCGCATCTTGACGCCGGGGGTTTCGCGCCCCACACCTAATCCTGTCAGTCGGCCGGACGGCCGCTCCGGCGATCGCCGAAAGGCGGCCGGGGAGGAAAGTCCGGGCTCCACGGATGAACGGTGCCGGATAACGTCCGGCGGACGCGAGTCCAGGGACAGTGCCACAGAGAACAGACCGCCACGGCGCGTTGTGTATGGCCGGGGCAAGGGTGAAACGGTGCGGTAAGAGCGCACCGCGCGTCCGGCAACGGAAGCGGCACGGCAAACCCCACCGGGAGCAAAACCGAATAGGGACGGCACGGAGCTTCGGCTCCAGCCTTTTTCCGGGTCGCCGTCCGGGTAGGTTGCTTCAGGCGCCGGGCAACCGGCGTCGCAGAGGAATGGCCGTCACGTTCATCGCTCGCGCGATGGGCCATACAAAACCCGGCTTACAGGCCGTCTGATACATCAAGGGGGCTCGGCGGCAACACCGCCGGGCCCCCGCCAGTTTGAGCCGCCGCGCGCGATCATGCCGCATCGGCAACACGCCAATCGTCAGTGCAGGTGATATGGTGGGACATGACGGAACCAGCCGCGATCTCCTTTCGTAGTGCCTCCAAGACCTACAGCGCAGCCACAGATGGAACCCCGGATCACGTCGCGCTCGATCGTCTCTCGCTCGACATTGCCACGCGTGAATTCCTTGCCGTGGTCGGCCCGTCGGGCAGCGGCAAGACAACGCTGCTCCGTCTCATCAATCGCCTGAACGAGCCGGACACCGGTGCCGTGCTGGTGGGCGGCGAGGACATCCGATCGCACGATCCCGTGCTGCTGCGGCGCCGCATCGGCTACGTGTTCCAGGGCATCGGATTGTTCCCGCACCTTAGCGTCGCGGAGAACATTGCGATCACACCGAAGCTGCTCGGCTGGAGCGAGGCGAAGCGCGCGGCGCGGGTCGACGAGCTTCTCGACCTGGTGCGGCTGTCGCGCACCGAACACCGCGACAGGCTGCCGGCGCAGTTGTCCGGCGGGCAGCGCCAGCGGGTGGGACTGGCGCGCGCAATCGCGGCGTCGCCGAAGATCATGCTGATGGACGAGCCGTTCGGCGCGCTCGATCCCCTGACCCGTACCGCCCTTTCCGACGATTACCGGCGTCTGCACGACGATCTCGGCCTGACGACGGTGATGATCACACACGACATTCTCGAGGCGGTTCTGCTTGCCGACCGCATTGCGGTGATCCGCAGCGGCCGGATCGAGGCGCTCGGCACGCCGCGCGAACTGCTCGCCATCGACGACAACGAATATGTAAGCGACCTGATGGCGGCACCACGCCGGCAGGCGGACCGGCTCGCTGCGGCGCTTGAGGGGCGACCGTCCTGATGAACGCGCAGGTCTCCGCCGCGCTATCGCACCTTCCCGATTACCTCGGCGGCCATATCGCGGTGAGCCTGACCGCTCTCGCCCTCGGCCTCGGTGTCAGCCTGCCGCTTGCGATCGCATCGCTGCAGCGGCCCACGCTTCGCAATGTACTGCTCGGACTGGCGAGCGTGGTGCAGACCATTCCCGGCCTCGCCCTGCTGGCGCTGTTCTATCCGCTGCTGCTCGGCATCGCCTCGGTGACGGCGCGCTGGTTCGATGCCTCTTTTTCCGCGCTCGGATTCCTGCCGTCGGTGCTGGCGCTGGCGCTCTACTCGATGCTGCCGGTGCTGCGCAACACCATTGCCGGGCTCGACGGCGTGGACCCCGACGTGAAGGAGGCCGCCAAGGGCGTCGGCATGACGCCGTGGCAATCGCTTCTGATGGTCGAGTTGCCGCTGGCGCTTCCCGTCATCATGGCGGGCATCCGCACCGCCGCCGTGTGGGTGATCGGCACCGCAACGCTGTCGACCCCGATCGGACAGACCAGCCTCGGCAACTACATCTTCACCGGCCTGCAGACCCAGAACTGGGTGTTTGTGCTGTTCGGCTGCATCGCTGCGGCGATGCTGGCGCTGGCGGTCGACCGGCTGCTGGCTCTCATCGAGACCGGCCTGGCACAGCGCAAGCACGGCCGGATCGCGGCGGGCGCCGCCGCGATCGCGATCGTCGCTGCGGCCGCGCTTACACCTTCGCTGTTGCGCCCCGCCGCAGCCTACACGGTCGGGACCAAACCGTTCGGAGAACAATATGTGCTTGCCGCGCTGATCGAGGACCGGATGCGCGTGGCGGGGCTGAGCGCCCGGCGCCGCGACGGTCTGGGATCGGCCGTCATCTTCGAAGCGCTGCGCGCCAACGAGATCGACCTCTATGTCGATTACAGCGGCACGATCTGGACCAATCAGCTTCGTCGCACCGACATGAAGCCGCCGCGCGAGATGCTGGAGGATCTGCGCAAGGAACTGATGCAGCGCTACGGCATCGCAACCCTGGGCGGACTCGGCTTCGAGAACGCCTACGGACTCACGATGAGATCCGACCGCGCCAAGGCGCTCGGCATCCGCAGCATCGCCGATCTCGCGGCCCATGCACCGACGCTGTCGATAGCGGGAGACTACGAGTTCTTCGCCCGTCCGGAGTGGGAGGCGGTTCGCAATGCCTACGGTCTCAATTTTCGCGAGCAGCGGCAGATGCAGCCCTCCTTCATGTATCAGGCCGTGGCGGCAGGCGATGTAGACGTGATCTCGGCCTACACCAGCGACGGGCGGATTGCCCTCTACGATCTGACCGTGCTGGACGATCCCAGGCACGCCATCCCGCCCTATGACGCGTTCATCCTGATCGCACCGGACCGCGCCCGCGACCGCAGGCTGCTCCGCGTGCTCGAGCCGCTCACCGGCGCGATCAACATCGAACGAATGCGGGAAGCCAACCGCCGGACCATTCAATCAGGCGCGGATGCCCCTGCGTCACCGGAGCACGCCGCCCGATGGCTGCTGGAAACGATCGGAAAGCCGCGCTGAATTAATGAGCCAAAGCGGGATGACGATTCGAAGATATGTCGTCGTGCTTCAGTCGCGCCGCAGCGCGTGCACCGAAAAGCAGTTGTCGCGGTCGGTCCACGACTTCAGCGGCGTCCAGCCGGAACCGCGCGCCATCGCACCGAACGACTCCAGCGTGTACTTATAGCTGCTTTCGGTGTGGATGGTCTCTCCGGCGCGGAAGTCGATGGTCTCGCCGCACAGCCGCACCTTCTGCCGCTTCCGGCTGGCGAGATGCATTTCGATACGGGATTTCTCCCGGTTGAACAACGCATGATGCTCGAACTGCGCGACGTCGAAGTTGGCGCCAAGCTCGCGGTTCATCCTCACCAGAAGATTGAGATTGAAGCGCGCAGTGACGCCCTGATTGTCGTTATAGGCGCGCTTGAGGACCTGCGTGTCCTTCACGAGATCGACCCCGACGATGAAGATCGCACCGGTTCCGAGCGTCCGGCCGGCCTGGCGCAGAAACGCCGCCGCTTCGTGAGGCTCGAAGTTTCCGATCGTGGAGCCGGGAAAGAAGCCGACCCGCGGCATGTCCTTGATCGCAACGGGAAGTTCGAACGGCTTGGTGAAGTCGGCCGGCACCGGAAGCATGGCGACGCCCGGATGCTCGCGCCGCAGCGCCGCAATCTGGCGGTCGAGAAAGTCCGCCGAAATCTCGACCGGCACGTAGGCCGCGAGATTCTTGATCGCCGAAAGCAGAATGCGGATCTTGGTGCTGGCGCCGCTGCCGTATTCGATCAGCGCGGCCTTTTCGGGAATGAGCGCCGCGATCTCGCCCGAGCGTTCGCGCAGGATCGAAAGCTCGCAGCGCGTCGGATAATACTCCGGCAGCACCGTGATGCGCTCAAACAGCTCGGAGCCTTCACTGTCGTAGAAATACTTCGGAGACAGCCGCTTCGGACTGGCGGTCAGGCCGGCCACCGCGTCGGCGGCAAATGCCCTGTCCTCTGCCTTGTCCTCGACACGCGCCGGTTCAATCGGCAGCGCAGTGCGTGCCAGTGCTGATCTGACCACGGTTCGCCTCACTCGTAGCTGGCTAGACGGAGCCCACTGAATTGCCAGCGGGCGGACGGCGGAAAGAAGTTGCGATAGGTGTTGCGCTCGTGGCCGGCCGGCGTGGCAAGGGACGAGCCGCGCAGCACCATCTGGTTGATCATGAACTTGCCGTTGTATTCGCCGAGCGCGCCCTCGACGGCGCGGTAGGCCGGATACGGCAGATAGGCGCTGCGGGTCCACTGCCAGAGCGCCCCATGAGGCTCGGCCAGCAGGCCGCGGCAAGCGGCAATCTCCCATTCGAATTCGGTTGGAAGGTGCTTGCCGGCCCAGCGCGCGAACGCGTCGGCCTCGTAATAGCTGACGTGACACACCGGCGCTTCCGGGTCGACCGGCTTCACGCCGGCAAGCGTCATGGAATGCCAGCCGTCACCGGCCTCGCGCCAATAGCCCGGCGCGCGCCAGCCCTGCGACTCGACCGTCGACCAGCCGTCGGAAAGCCACAGCGACGGCGTGGCATAGCCGCCGTCCGCTATGAACTGCAGCCACTCGCGGTTGGTCACGAGATGGCGCGCGATCGAAACCTCTCGCAGCAGGACCTGGTGGTTGGGCGTCTCGTTATCGAAGCAGAACGCGTCGCTCTCGTGCCCCACGTCGTGGATGCCCGGCGGGATCGGCACGTATTCGCTCTCGCCGCTGCGACGAGCGAACGGCGCGACCCAGCCCGCATCGTACGCGGGGTCCGCCGGATTCTGCGCGAACGCGTGAAGGATGTCGGTCCAAAGCAGCTCCTGATGCTGCTGCTCGTGGTTCAGGCCGATTTCCACGATCGGCAGGATCGTCGCCAGCAGCTCGTCACCGGCGGTTTCAATCAGCGTTTCAACCGCGCGGTCGACATGCGAGCGGTACGCGGTGACCTCTTGCGCGTTCGGCCGCGTGACCAGGCCGCGCTCCGGGCGAGCGTGCCGGGGACCGGCTGCGACGTAGTAGGAATTGAACAGATAGGCGAACCGCTCATCGAACACGCGATAGCCGGCCGAGTGCGGCCGGAGCAGAAACTGCTCGAAGAACCAGGTGGTGTGCGCACGATGCCACTTGGCCGGGCTGGCATCCGGCATCGACTGGACGATCTGATCCTCCGCCGACAGCGGTGCTGCGCGGCGCTCGGTCTCACCGCGCACCGTGCGGAACGCTTCGAGCCACCGTGACCTCGCGGAATCGGATTCTGAGTGGTTGTCCTGAAAAAAAGGTGCGGCGGCGGTACGCGGCAATGTCATCTCCGCGACAGGTAGTGACTGGCTGCTCAATCGACAATCGGAATCGGGCCAAATAGTTCCTCTCCCGCGCATTATGTGCAACCCGTGAGGGCGGGCCCGCCACACGTTTGTGGAAAGCCTCTCATCCGGCAAAAGCCAATAAAATCAATCGGAAAGCCGCGCTGCGACAATGTCACCCGCCAGAGTGGACAAGATCGAGGGGCCATGACGGCGGGCTGCCGCCCGTCCCCACACATGATTGCAACGGGCGCGTCCGGCATGGAATGGTGCGCGGCCACAATCCAGTATGAGGTCCCGCCTTGTCCGCCGAGATCAAGCTGTTCAGTTCCACCGCCATGAAAAGCACGCTCGATGAACTGCTGCCGCGGTTCGAGCAGGCGACCGGCCACAAGGTGGTGCCCGACTACTGCCCGTCGCCCCGCGTCGCCAAGCGGATCACCGAGGGTGAGAGTGCGGACGTGGCGATCACGAGTGCCGGCGCGGTGTCGGACCTGACCGGCAAGGGCAAGCTCGTCGCGGGTGCGTCCGCCGACGTGGCCCGTTCCGCCATGGGCCTTGCCGTGCAGAAGGGCGCACCGAAGCCGGACATCTCAACGGCGGACACGTTCAGGCAGGCGATGCTGGCAACAAAATCCCTGGCGATGAGCAATCCGGTCGGAGGCGGTGTCAGCGGCGGCATCCTGTTCAAGGCGTTCGAACAGCTCGGCATCCTCGAGGAGATGAAGAAGAAGGCGATCTTCGGTCCCGGCGGCCCGGCCGGACTGATCGGCTTCTTCCTGGTGCGCAAGGAGGTCGAAACCGGCATCCAGCAGATGCCCGAACTCCTCGCGGTGCCAGGCATCGACATCGTCGGACCGCTTCCCGACGGCGTGCAGTCGGTGACGGTGTTCACCGCCGCCGTCTCGGCCGCAGCGAAAGACCGCGACGCCGCCTCGGCGCTGGTGAAATTCCTTGCGGCGCCGGAAGCGGCTGCGGTGTTCCGCAGCAAGGGCCTCGAAGCATAGGTGCACCGTTGGCCGATCCGCTCCGGTTTCTCTGCAGCACGGTTCTGAAATCGTCGCTCGACGCAACGCTGCCGCAGTTTGAACCCCGCGGAACGCAGGTCGACATCAGCTACGGCCCGTCCGCAAAACTCTGCAAACGGCTGTCGGAGGGCGAAGCAGCCGACGCGACCGTGGTGACCGCTGCGGGGTTCGACGCACTCGTCCAGCTTGGCGCCATGGCGGCCGCCAGCCGTCTTGCGGTTGCGCGGTCCGTGACCATGGTCGCGGTGCGCAAAGGCACGCCGCATCCCGACATTTCGACGGTCGAGCGGTTCAGGCAGTCGATGCTGGACGCATCGTCGGTGGTCTACAGCGCGCCCGATTCTGGCTCGACCGGCGCGCACATGATCGGCGTCATGAACCGGCTCGGGATCGCCGCAGCAATGGGACCGAAGACAACCCTCGGGCCCGGGGGGCCTTCCGGACTGATCGGCCACTTCCTGATGCGCGGCGATGCCGAGATCGGCTTCCAGCAGGACTCCGAACTGATGGCGTTCCCGGACGTCGACATTGTCGGACCGCTGCCCGGCGAACTCGGTCTGGTGACCGAGTTCGTATTCGGGATTCACAGCGGAACGCGCAACCCGGATGCGGCGCATGCGCTGGGCGAATTCCTCCGCTCGCCGCTCAACCTTGCAGCGATGAAGGAAAAGGGACTCACCCCGGCGTAAGCGCGGGCACCCTGCCTCAAACTATTTCTTTGCAATTTCTCCGAACGCGCCCTTCTTCGCCAACGCCTCCCATTTGTCGATCTCGGCTTTCAGGTGCTCGCCCAACCGCTCCGGCGGACCGCCGATGAAACGGTAACCGAGCGCAAGCTCGCGCTCGCGCATTTCCGGCGTATCGATCACCCTCTGGAGGTCGCGGTTGATCTTGTCGACGATGGCCTTCGGCGTGCCCTTGGGTGCGAAGAAACCGTACCAACTCGACTCGTCCTTCATGTTGACGCCAAGCTCGATCATGGTGGGCATTTCGGGCAGCAGCTTGGAGCGGGCCGGCCCGTTGATCGCAAGCGCGCGAACCTTGCCGGAGCGCACATGCGGCAGCGAGCCGCCCGCGGTGGTGAACCAGATCTCGGTGCGGCCGGAGAAGATGTCGGAATACGATTGCGACATCTGCGCGTAGGGGATGTGCTGCATCCTGGTGCCCGTCACCTCCATGAACAGCACAGTCGCAAGATGCGCGCTGGTGCCCAGCCCGACCGAGGCGAAGTTCAGCTTGCCGGGGTTGGCCTTGGCGTAGTCGATCACCTCCTTGACCGACTTGAACGGCGTGGCGTTGGCGACCATGAAGATCTCCAGCGCCGTGCCGACCAGCATGATCGGCTCGAAGCTGGTGACCGGATGGAAGGCCTTGCTCGGAGACAGCGTGACGTTGGTGCCGAGCGTCTGCGCACCGAATTGCAGCGTGTAGCCGTCTGGCGCCGCAGCGGCGACAGCCGCCGCGCCGATGTTGCCGCTGCCGCCGGGCCGGTTTTCGACCACGACCTGCTGTCCCCAGATTTTGCTCAGCCTCTCGGCGATCAGCCGGCCCAGGATGTCGATCGCGCCCGCGGGCGAGAACGGGATGATGATCCTGACGGGCCGCTCAGGATAGTTCTGTGCCGAAGCGGCCTGCGGAAACGCCAGCAGGATGCAGGCAGCAACGAGCGCAGCGAGACCTTTGGTTCGCATTCCATCCTCCCCGATTTGGCCACCTTTCCGGCGGCGTTGACCGAAGCATGTCTCACCGGACGGTGAGAAAGCAACGCGGGCAGCCATGCGCCAGAGCATGGATCACCGCGGCAGCCACGTTGCGGGCACTGCCCTCCTTCGGTACGGTCTGGAGAAATTCCAGACAGATGTGGGGGAAACATGGCCGAGTGGTTTGTCGCCAAGAGTTCGGAGATGAAGGACGGCGACCGCCGCATCGTCATGGCCGGCCAGCGCGAAATCGGCGTGTTCCACAAAGACGGCCATTACTACGCCTACAGCAACAACTGTCTGCATCAGGGCGGCCCCGCCTGCGAGGGGCTGGTGATCGCCAACGTGGTCGACCTGGTCGGGCCGGACCGCACCTACGAGGGCCAGGCGTTCGGCGACGAGATGCATTTCGTCTGCCCGTGGCACGGCTGGGAATACGACCTGAAGACCGGCGAAGTGATCGGCGACCGCAAGCAGAAGCTTCGCAAATTCGAAGTCGTCACGCGGGGCGACGACATCTACGTCATCGCCTGAAGCCGGATCGAGGAGACACGCATATGGACATGCCCCGCAGTTCCGTCCGTCCGGTCGATTTCGAGGCCTTCTCGACGCCCAAGCACCTGGAGCACGCCACCGAGCAGGCGCACAGGCGCAACTACCAGGACTTCCTCATCGTCGACGTCGACTCGCACCACTACGAGAACGAATCCTACGCCGAGGTGTTCGAGTACATCGAGAACCCGGTGATGCGCCGCGAAGCGATCCTGAGCGGAGGCCGCACCACCGGCTTCCTCAACACCCAGGTCGGCATGCAGAGCGGGGCGGGCCGCATCACCCGCCACACCGGCCGCAAGACCGA
>CAZGSW010000080.1:0-18000 GCA_964528635.1 uncultured Rhodoplanes sp.
CCTGGAACTGGTAGTAGTGCTGCAGCCGGTTCGGGTTCTCGCCGTAGCGGCCGTCCTTCGGACGGCGCGACGGCTGCACGTAGGCCGCGTTCCAGTGTTTCGGCCCGAGCGCGCGCAGCGTGGTCGCGGGATGGAAGGTGCCCGCCCCGACCTCCATGTCGTAGGGCTGCAGGATCACGCAGCCGCGATCGGCCCAGAACCGCTGCAGCGTCAGGATCAAGCCCTGGAACGAGTGTTCCGGACGCATGTGGGCTGGAAGCTGGTCGGCCATGGAGAATCCGCGGGCGCTGAGACGCTGAGACCTGGTACTTGCCATCAGAGAAAGGTGATTCACGGGGCGCCGTCATTGCGAGCGAAGCGAAGCAATCCAGGGGCGCGAACGCAGGTCTGGATCGCTTCGTCGCTTTCGCTCCTCGCGATGACGACCGTATCGCCGATCTATGATTCCAGTTACTAGCCGCAGGGCATGGACGGGGTCAACAACGGGAAACCGCGGGCGGCGTGGCGGCCGCGCCGCGCTCAGCGGTCCGGGTGGTAGACGCCGGACTGCGGATCGCGGCGCAGACGGGTCGTCCGGTCGCGCCCGGCCCTGGCCTGTGCGGGCTTCGTCCTCGCCCGCTCCAGCTCATCGTTGACGCGCTGCCATTCACGCACGATCAGCCGCGCGGCAATCACCGCACCGATCGCACCGATCACAAGAAGCAAAGCCGGCGACATCCGCATTCCTCGTCCTTACAATCCTTGCCTGCAATCCTCGCCTACAGTCCGAAGCGCGCCCAGATCGCACGCGCCTCCAGTGCGGAAATCATGTCCTCAGCCATGTCGGGCCCTCCGAGCAGGCCGTCGAGCTTGGCCGCCACGCCAGGCGCCTTGCGGCCGAACAGCCCGCGATCGGCGATCAGCGGAGTGCGGACCTCGTCGCCGTAACGATCACGGAGCGTCGCCCGCAGGTCGCCGACCGCATCGACGAGGCCGAGTTCCTTCGCGCGATTCCCGGTCCAGTACTCGCCCGAGAACAAGTCGTTTTCAGGACCGTTCAGCTTGCCGGCGCGGCGCTCCTTCACCAGCGCGATGAAACTCCGGTGGATTTCGGCCTGGATCGCCTTGAGCCGCTTCACGTCCTCCGGGTTCTCCGGAAGGAACGGATCGAGCATCGCCTTGTGCTCGCCCGAGGTGTAGAGCCGCCGCTCCACCCCGATCTTGTCCAGAAGCTGGTGAAAGCCGAACGAACCGCCGACCACGCCGATCGAGCCGACGATCGAGGAGCCGTCGCACACGATCTCGTCGGCGGCGCAGGCGATCATGTAGCCGCCCGAGGCGCCGACGTCCTCGATGAACGCCAGCACGGGGAGATTCTTCTCCGCCGAGAGCTGGCGGATGCGCCGGTGGATCAGGTGCGATTGCGCCGCCGAGCCGCCGGGCGAGTTGATCGTCAGCGCCACGGCCTTCGCGTTGCTTGTGGAGAACGCGCGGTCGAGCGACCGCGCCACCGATGCCAGGGTCAGCCCGGGCTTGAGCGGCGTGGAAATGCCGATCACGCCGGACAGGCGGACCACCGGAACGACGGGAATATCGGGGCGGAACCGCGCCGGGATGAGCGGGGTGATCGCTTCGCGGGCGCGGTCGAACGGGGAGGAATTTGCCATGACCTTCCTGAAATAAGTCGGCTTCGTGTTCGCCTCAAGCCGTCCCGGCGGACGGCCACCGCGTTTCAAGGCAGTGCGCGGATTTGCAGCGTAGCCTCACGGTTCCCGGAGCGCCAACGGCTCAGCCCGCCGCAGCACGGCCTCGGCCTCCTCGGTGGGGCGGCCCGCCTCGTTATTGAGCATCAGCCCCGGCAGCAGCCGCAGCGGCGCGCGGCTGCCCTTGCCGGCGCTTGCCAGGATGCGGATCGCCGGCTGCCCGGCGCGGCCATGCACCGGCAGCACGGCGATGCCGCCGAACGCGGGCCCGAGCGCGGCCAGCACCTGCTCCAGTCCGTCGGCGCGCCAGATCAATGTGACGGTGCCCGCGGAATGCAGGAGCCGTGCCGCTGCATTCACCCAGACGGCGAGCGATGCGTCTTCGGCGACATGCGCCGCGCGCCGTTGCGGATCGGGCGACACGTTGTGCCGGTCGGGCGCATTGAACGGCGGGTTCATCAGCACGCGGTCGAGCGAGCCCGCGGCCAGGCCCTCCGCGGCGTACGCCTCCGCGCCCGCGCCGACATCGAGCGTCACGGTCCTGACGCGATCCGCGAGCCCGTTGCGGACGGCGTTGCCGGCGGCGATCTGCGCCAGGTCGGCGTCGCGCTCGACCAGCGCGACCGAGAGGCCCGGGACGCGGAGCGCCAGCGCCAGTCCCGCGGCCCCCACGCCCGCGCCGAGATCGGCGGCGCGGTCTCCGGCCTGCCCGCCGGCCGCAGCCGCCAGCAGGATTGCATCGTGACCGACCCGGTGGCCGCGCTTCCTCTGCGTCAGGCGAAGCCTCCCGCCCAGCACCGCGTCGTCGGTATGATCGTCCTGCTGGCCCGGCGGCAGCGGCCGCAGCTCATGGCCGAGCCCTGCATCGGACAGCAGCGCCCGCGCCGCGTCGTGGTGATCGTCGTCGACCAGGATCCGGCGCGGCAGGATACCGATGGAGCCTTCCAGCACGCTCATGTTCCGGTCCAGCACCAGATGCGGAATATCGGCCGCCTTGAGCAGCGCCTCGATCGCGGTGATCAAAACCGCGTTGTTGGTGCGGACGAGTTCCTTCATTGCCGCTGCCCGTATCACGTTCGTTACGCAAACAACCACGGAGAAATCGTATTCCGCGAACCTGCACGGCACTTGCCCCAATACCACAGCGTTCCTATTGTCGCCCCGTCTTTCCTGCCGACAACCGGAGTCGTTGCGTGGCCGTCGTACTTCCTTTCAGCCAGCCGGAGCCCTCCATCGACCGGCTGGTGGAGCTTGTCAGCCCCGACATGGAGCGGGTCAACGCGACGATCCTTTCGCGAACCGGCTCGCAGGTCACGATGATCCCGGAGGTGGCCAATCACCTGATCGCGGGCGGCGGCAAGCGGCTGCGGCCCATGCTGACGGTCGCGCTGGCCGCGCTGACCGGCTATTCCAGCGACGGCCACGTCAAGCTCGCCGCCGCGGTGGAGTTCATGCACACCGCGACGCTGCTGCACGACGACGTGGTCGACAACAGCGAGATGCGCCGCGGCCGCCTTGCGGCGCGGATGCTGTGGGGCAACGAGGCGAGCGTCCTGGTCCGCGACTTCCTGCCCGGCCAGGCGTTCAAGATGATGGTGGAGGTCGGCTCGCTGCGCGCGCTGGAGATCCTGTCGTCAGCGGCGGCGGTGATCGCCGAAGGCGAGGTGATGCAGCTTGCCACCGCGAAGAACACCGCGACCACGGAAGACGAATATCTCGCGGTGATCCGCGCCAAGACCGCGGAGCTGTTCGCCGCCGCCTGCGAGGTCGGCCCGGTGCTCACCAACCGCCCGAAGTCGGAGACCGCCGCATGCCGGTCGTTCGGCATGAACCTCGGCATCGCCTTCCAGCTTGTCGACGACGCGCTCGACTACGGCAGCAAGGACGCCGCGCTCGGCAAGAACATCGGCGACGATTTCCGCGAAGGCAAGATCACGCTGCCGGTCGTGCTGTGCTACCGGCGCGGCACGCCGAGCGAGCGAGCGTTCTGGGAGCGCACCCTGGAAAAGAACAAGGTCGCCGACAGCGATCTCGATACCGCGATCGAGCTGATGCAGCGCTACAACGCACTCGACGACACCATCAAGCGCGCGCGGCACTACGGCACCATGGCGCGCGATGCGCTGGCGCTGTTTCCTGACTCGCCGATGAAGCGCGCGCTTGAGGAAACCGTCGAGTTCTGCACCAGCCGGACGCACTGACGCCGGCCATTTATCTGCAGTCTGCCGGAGACTATCCGAGTTCGGTGGCGCAGACCCACCAGCCGGGTTCGGCGGCGGCGATCTTTCGGGCGGCTGCCGCCGCGTGCCGCGGCGTCGCGTACAGCCCGAAACAGGTCGCGCCGGAACCCGACATCCGGGCCAGTTCGCAGCCCGCCGTGCTGCGCAGCGCGACAAGCACGGCGGCAATTTCCGGAGCGAGTTCCAGCGCGGGCGCTTCGAGATCGTTGGCGCGCCGGCGCACGTAATCGAGGAACGCAGCACGCGCAGCCGGCACGCCGCGCGCCTGCGTAGCGGGCTGGGCCTGCCAGCCGGAGCGGTGCAGCGCCGCGAACACGTCCCGCGTCGGCACCGCAACGCCCGGATTGATCATGACGGCGGGCCATTTCGGCACGCGCAACGGCTTCGACAGCTTCTCGCCGATGCCGCGCATCACCCGCGGACGCGGATCGAGGCATACCGGCACGTCGGCGCCGACGCTCGCCGCCGCACGCACAAGCCGCGGGTTGGACAGCGCGATCCGGTTGGCGCGCGACAACAGCCGCAGCGCCGCCGCCGCATCGGCCGATCCGCCGCCGATGCCGGCCGCAGCAGGCAGCCGCTTGGTCAGCGTGAACCGGCCGGGCTTCAGCCCGTCAAATTCGCCGGCGAGCGACCGGGCGGCACGAACGACGAGATTGCTGTCGACCGGACCCGCCGCCGCCGCATTGGGACCGCGCACGGAAAGCGTGAGGTCCGTGCCCGGCTGCAGCGTGACGCGATCGGACACTCCGGCAAAAACGACAAGGCTTTCCAGCAGGTGATAACCGTCGGGACGCCGCCCGACCACGCGAAGCGTCAGATTGACCTTGGCGGGCGCATCGTCGGCAAGCAGGGAACGGGTCGTCACGGGCGCCGGGTTCAGCCGCCGTTGCCTGGCTTCTTACCCTTGGCGGCGTCGGCAGCCGAGGAGGTCTCCTCGGGGAGACCGCTCTTGAGCTTCTGCCTGATCTTCTCGAGATCTTCCGGCTCGGGCTTGAGATCCTGGGCGTGCGACCACTGGAACTTGGCCTCGAGCGTGCGCCCAACCTTCCAGTAGCCGTCGCCGAGATGATCGTTGATGGTGGGATCGTCCGGCCGCAGTTCGACGGCACGCTCCAGGTGCTTCACCGCCTCCTCGTAATTGCCGAGCCGGTAGTAGGCCCAGCCGAGCGAATCCACGATGTAGCCGTCGTCGGGCCGCTGCTCCACGGCGCGGCGGATCATCCGCATGCCCTCATCGAGGTTCACGCCCTGATCGACCCACGAATAGCCGAGATAGTTCAACACGTGCGGCTGATCCGGGAACAGCTTCAGCGCCGTTTTGAGATCGCTTTCCGCCGCATCCCACTGCTTGGCGCGCTCGTAGCAGATGCCGCGGAAGTAATAGACCAGCCAGTGCGGCTGCTCGGGCTTGGCGATGGTGGCGATCGCGCGGCCGTAGGCCTCCGCACACTCGCTGAACTGCTTGCGGCCGCGCTGGATGTTGCCCAGCGCCATGATCGCTTCGATATCGGCGGGATGATCCTTGATCAGGTCGCCAAGACGCTGCTTGGCCTCGTCGGGGCGGTCGAGCGAGTCCAGGTTGACGGCCATCTGGATATCGGCGTTGCGGCGCAACGGCGAACCGGCGGGCACCTTTTCGTAGAACTTGATGGCCTGCCTGGCGTTTTTCATCTGCTCGAACAGATCCGCCAGCGAAAGCAGCGCCAGCGGATGGTTCGGTGTCAGGAACAGCGCACTCTGCAGATAGATCAGCGCCAGCACCTCGTCGCCGCGACGGCCGAGCGCGGCACCGAGCCCGTACAGCACCTCCGAGCCGCCGGCCTGCGCCGAAGTGACCGGCGCCGGCACCTGCTTGCCGGCCTTCAGCAGCCCGATCGCCTCGGTGATCAACGGGTGCCGCGGCAACTGCGCATCAAAGGCCTGATAGACCTTGAGCGCCTCGTCAGCCTGACCGTTGCGCGACAGCCATGAGCCGTATGCCTCGACGAGGCGCAGCGCCGTGGAGTTGGCCTTGTAGGCGCGCTCCAGCCGCCGTCCCGCCTCTTTCCGGTTGCCGGCGAGATCGTAGATCAGGCCGGAGTGCATATCCTTGAAGACGGCATAGCCTTCCGCGCCCTGCAGCTTCTCGATCGTTTCGATCGCACCCTTGAGGTCGTTCGCTCCGAATTGCGTCCAGGCCGCGAGCAGCGTGCCGGCGAGATCGGGAACCGGGCCGCGCATCGCCAGCGCGAGGTTCTGCCGGGCGGTCGCGTAGGACTTCTGCTTGAGCGCCCTGATGCCGAGGATCAACCGCGCCAGGCGGTGATTGCGGTCCTTGCGGATCAGGCGCTCGGCCAGACGGACGGCCTCCGGCATGTTGCCGTCGGTCACCAGCGAAAGGAATGCGCGCTCCAGCAGGTCCGGGTTGGCCTCGTCCCGGCTCAGCGCCGCCCGGTAGTAGGCGGCCGCCGCCGTCGAATCCCTCTGGATGCTGGCATGGCGGGCCGCCAGATAGCTGCCGGACTTGGAAACCTGCTTGATTTCAGCCGGAGGCGGCAGTTCGGAATGGGTCGGAACGCGCGGCGCACGCTGCGCCGAGAGCGCCGAGGGCACCACCAGCACCGCGGCGCCGAGTGCCGCCGCAGCGATACGCCGGGTGAAATTCGATGCTGTCACGTGTCCCTGGTCTCCATGAAGCGGCGGAAGGCGCGCTTCCGGGCCGAGTCACGGGCCAGAATGGCCCTTTTGGCCCTTAACCGCAAGAAGCCGCCACATCGTCCCTCACCTGTTGAACGGCGGGGTGTGGCGGTATCGTGACCGAAACAACCGCACACATCACAAATTCGAATAATTTGGCCCGCCGCCCCCCTCCGGAGGCACCCAAGTGATGTTGCGGTTCGGATCCTTGATGTCGCAGGTTTTGCAATGAACGCAATTCTGCGCGTTGATCACGAACTTCGGCTCGCCGCCCTCCTCTACCCACTCATAGACACCGGCCGGGCAATAGCGCTGCGACGGCCCGGCAAAGACGTCGTGCTCTGACGTCTTCTGCAGGGCAAGGTCGGCCACCTTGAGGTGGACCGGCTGGTCCTCCTCATGATTGGTGTTGGAAAGGAACACCGACGACAGCTTGTCGAAGGTCAGCTTGCCGTCCGGCTTCGGATAGGCGATCGGCGAGAAGTTCGACGCAGGCCGCAGCGACTCGGCGTCAGACTTGCCGTGCCGCAGCGTGCCGAACAGCGAAAAGCCGAGCGTGTTGGCCCACATGTCGGCGCCGCCCGCCGCAATGCCGAGCAGGGTGCCGAACTTCGACCACAGCGGCTTGGCGTTGCGTACCTTCCACAGATCGGTGCCGATCTCGCTCTCGCTCCAGGCCGCGTCGTAACCGCCAAGCTCGTCGCCGGCCCGGCCCTCGGCGATTGCCTCCGCTGCGTGCTCGGCCGCCATCATCCCGGACAGCATCGCGTTGTGGCTGCCCTTGATGCGGGGCACGTTGACGAAGCCCGCAGAGCAGCCGATCAGCGCGCCGCCGGGAAACACCAGCCTGGGCACCGACTGGTAGCCGCCCTCGGTGATGGCGCGCGCGCCGTAGCCGATCCGCTTGCCGCCCTCGAAGGTGTTGCGGATCAGCGGATGGGTCTTGAACCGCTGGAACTCATCGAACGGCGAAAGGTATGGATTGGCGTAGTTGAGATGCACCACGAAGCCGACCGACACCAGATTGTCGTCGAAGTGATAAAGGAACGAGCCGCCGCCGGTGGAATTGTCCAGCGGCCAGCCGAACGAGTGCTGCACCAGTCCCGGCTTGTGCCTGTCCGGCGCGACCTGCCACAGCTCCTTGAGGCCGATGCCGAACTTCTGCGGCTCGCGCCCATCGGCGAGACCGAACCTCGCGATCAGTTGCTTGGACAGACTGCCGCGCGCACCTTCGGCAAACAGCGTGTACCGCGCACGCAGTTCCATGCCGCGGGTGAAGCCGTCCTTCGGCTCGCCGTCCTTGCCGATCCCCATGTCGCCGGTGGCAATGCCAACGACCGCATTGCCGTCGAACAGCACCTCGGCCGCGGCAAAGCCGGGGTAGATCTCGACGCCCAGCGCCTCCGCCTTGGTGGCGAGCCATTTGCAGACGTTGCTGAGCGAGACGATGTAGTTGCCGTGATTGCTCATCAGCGGCGGCATCATGAAATTCGGAAGCCGCAGCGCGCCTGATGCCGAGAGCCAGTAGAAGCGGTCGTCGGTCACCGCCGTCCTGATCGGGGTGTCCTCGCTGCGCCATTCGGGCAGCAGACGGTCGATCGCGACCGGATCGATCACCGCACCGGACAGGATATGGGCGCCGACCTCGGAACCTTTCTCCACGACGACGACGCCGATCTCGGGCGAAATCTGCTTGAGCCGGATGGCGGCGGCGAGCCCGGCCGGTCCCGCGCCGACGATCACGACGTCAAACTCCATGGATTCGCGGGCGGGCAGTTCGGCCATGTCGGTCCTTTCGATTTGTTCTTTTTCCACGTTTGCCCGCGGGTCACAATCGCCAGTGCACAGCGGCGCGTGATAGAAACGCGAAATGACGCAATACCCGATCCCGCCGCACGATTTGCTGCGCTTCTACGCCGAGGCCGGCGTCGATGCAGCGGTGGGCGAGACGGCGAACGACTACCTGTCCGCGCCACCGCAGGAGGTGCCCGCCGCGCCGTCCGTCACTCCGGCTGCGGCACCTCGGACGCCACCGCCTCCGCCGCCTGCGTCAGGCCCGCCACTGGCGCCGGCTCCCGCACCGCCGGATGCCGCCGTGATGGCGGCCCGCGAAGCGGCGCGAAGCGCAGCGACGCTCGACCAGTTGCGCGGCCTGCTCGAACAGTTCGACGGCTGTCCGCTGAAGGCGACGGCCAGCCGCCTCGTGTTCGCCGACGGAAATCCGCAGAGCCGGCTGATGCTGATCGGCGAAGCACCGGGGCGCGACGAGGATATCGAGGGGCTGCCGTTCGTCGGCCGCTCCGGCAAGCTGCTCGACCTGATGCTCAACGCGATCGGGCTCGACCGCACCAAGGTCTATATCGCCAACATCGTGCCATGGCGCCCGCCCGGAAACCGCACGCCGACACCGGTCGAGACCCAGATCTGCCTGCCGTTCATCCGGCGCCAGATCGAGCTGGCCGATCCGGACGTGCTGGTGTGCGTGGGCGGGCCGAGCGCCGGCGCGCTGCTCGGCATGCAGGGCATCCTCAAGAACCGCGGCCGCTGGGTGAGCTACGAGACCGGAACGCGCCAGATCCGCGCGATGGCGACGCTGCACCCCGCCTACCTGCTTCGCTCGCCGATCGCCAAACGGCTGGCATGGCGCGACATGCTCGCGATCAAGGCCGCGCTCGGCTGATCTTTTCGTCCGCGCATTAACCTGAACGGCAAAATGCACATCCGCCGCGTCGCATTCGCGCGCGCCGCTGTGGCATTGTCGCGCGCAACCGCGCTGGAAGCTTAACCATGTTCGATCGACGCCATCTCCTCGCGCTCGCGGCCGCCGCCGCTGCACTCAACGTGTCCGCCGTCGCGAACGCGCAGACGTATCAGACCCGGCCCTCGGTCACGTACCAGCCGAGCCAGCGCAACATCCCGACGACCGTGCACCGGCTGCCGTCGACGAGGGTGTACCAGTCGCCGCAACCCGTGCCGCGCGCGGCGCCTCCCGCGCCGGCACGCGTGGAGCCGGCGCCGCAGGCCGCCTCTCCTTCATCGCAACGCACATCCGCACCGCCACCGCGAGCCACCGCAGCGCCCGCGCCTGCCGCAGCGCAGGCCAGGCCCTCGCCCGGCCCCTCGTCGCAGACCGCGCAACCGCTGCCGAACCAGGTGATGCCGGATTTCCGTCCGCAGGATGCCAGGACGCTGGCGCAGAATTCGGCCGCCTGCCAGAACGCCAAGCGCGCGCTGCAGGCCGACGCCGTCATCGCGGGCTGCAACGCGATGATCCAGGAGAGCGCCAAGGGACTGGCCGCCGCGTTCTTCTATCGCGCCAACGCACTGCTGGAAAAGAACGACGTCGACCGCGCCATCGCCGACTTCAGCTACGCGATCGGCATCGACCCCAACGATACCGACTATCTGCACGCCCGCGCCGCGGCCTACGAGGCCAGAAACGACTTCACGCGCGCGCTCGCCGACTACGACCGCGCGATCCAGATCAATCCGAAGTCGGTCAACGCGCTGCACAGCCGCGGCGCCAGCTTCCAGCGCAAGGGCGACTTCGCCCGCGCCTCCGCCGACTACGGCGAGATCACCAGGCTCCAGCCGGACAATCCGGATGCATGGGCCGCGCGCTGCTGGGTGCGGGCCGCCGGCGGCCGCGAGGTCCACCAGGCGTTGTCGGACTGCAACCAGGCGCTCAAGCTCAAGGACGATGCGCCGGACGTGCTCGACACCCGCGGCTTCGTCCATCTGCGTCTGGGCAAGTACGACGACGCCATCAAGGACTATGACGCCGCGCTGAAGCTGGAACCGAAGATCGCGGGCGCGCTATACGGCCGCGGCATGGCGAAGATGAAGAGAGGCGACCGGGCCGGAGCCAGCGCCGACATGGCGGCGGCGAAGACGATTCAGTCCGACATCGAAACGGAGTTCGCAAAGTTCGGCATACGTTAGAACCCTGCCAAACAGCGCATCCGCGACGCACCGCCGTCTTCAAATTCATGCACTGCCATTGCTAAGCTTCGCGACAACGGATCGCGGAGTTAGACATGTTCCAATCTGTGCGGCGCGCCGCGAACATCGCAGCAGCGCTTGCCCTCTGCACCGCCGCAGCGATTCCGTCGCCGGCAAAGGCCGAACCGAAAACCGATGAAGCGTGGTCGATCTGCAAGCAGAGCGGCGCGCCTGACGCAGCCGAACGCGCGATCGCCGGCTGCGGCGAGCTGATCGAATCGCAGCAGGGATACAACGTCGCCGTCGCGCACTATCACCGGGCCAACGCCTATCGCGCGCGCGGCGACATCGACAATGCGGTGGCCGATTACACCGCCGCGCTCAGGATCGATCCGAAAATGGCGGCGGCATTGATCGGGCGCGCCAACCTCTATCGCCAGCGCGGCGACCGCGACCGCGCCATCGCGGACTACAGCGCCGCCATCGCGGTATCCCCGAAGATGGCGTCGCTGTATCAGGCGCGTGCGTTCGAATACCGGCAGCGCGGCGACATCGAGCGTGCGCTCGCCGACTACGACCGCGCGATCGAGCTTGCCTCCGACAACGCCGCGGCCCACCTCGCCCGCGGCGCCATCCATCGTTCCCGCAACAATCTCGACCGCGCCGTGGCGGACTTCGACGCCGCCATCCGGCTCAACCCGAGGTCCAAGCTCGCATACATCAACCGCGCGCTGGCGCATCACGCCAGGAACGATGTCGAACACGCAATCGCCGACTTCGGCGAGGCGATCAAGCTCGATCCGCGGCAGCCGGGCATTCTGCTCAACCGCGCCCAGCTCCATCGCGCACGCAATGAACTGCCGCAGGCGGTGGACGATTTCAGCGCGGTCATCGAACTCGACCGCAAGTCGGTGGCGGCCTTCATCGGGCGCGGCGATGCACAGCGTCACCTCGGCAAGCTCGACGAGGCCGAGCGGGATTTCAGCGAGGCGATCAAGCTCGATCCGAAGCAGGCCTATGCCTATTTCAGCCGGGGCATCATCCGCCACAACGCGCGCAAGCTGGAGCTTGCCATCGCCGACTACAGCGAGGCGATCAGGCTCGATCCGTCGCTCACCAACGCCTATCTGAACCGGGGCCGCGCGCTGCAGGACCGGGGCGAGGTCGACCGCGCCGAAGCCGACTTCGCGAAGGCGCGCGCGCTGCGAAAGTGACGATCAGCCCACCACGAACTTGACCGCGAACAGCACGGCGAGCACCAGCACGGCCGGCGACGCCTCGTGCACCCTGCCCGCCGCCAGCTTGACGACGGCATAGGTGATGAAGCCGAGCCCGATGCCAGTCGCGATCGAATAGGTGAGCGGCATCGAAACCGCAGCGACGACGGCAGGCGCCGACTCGGTGAGATCGTCCCACTCCATTTCGGCAAGTCCTCGCGCCATTACCACGGCGACATAAAGCAGCGCCGCGGCCGACGCATAGGCCGGGATCATGCCGGCAAGCGGCGCAAAGAACAGCGCCAGCAGGAACAGCGCCGCCACCACCACGCCGGTGAGCCCGGTGCGGCCGCCCGCCGCCGTGCCGGCCGCGCTTTCGATGTAGCTCGTCGTGTTCGAGGTGCCGAGCAGCGAGCCGATCACGGTGGCCGAGCTGTCGGCAACCAGCGCCTGCCGCATGCGCGGCAGCCTGCCGTCCTTGTCGAGCAGACCGGCGCGGTGGGTGACGCCCACCAGCGTTCCTGCGGTATCGAAGAAGTCGACCAGCAGCAGCGTGAAGATCACGATCAGCGCGGTTGCCTCGAAGATGCGGGAGAAGTCGAGCTGCAGGAGCGTCGGCGCCAGCGACGGCGGCAGCGACACGATCCCCGAGTAGTTCACAATGCCGAGCGGAATTCCGATCAGCGTCACCACCAGGATGCCGATCAGCGTGGAGCCAAGGATGTTGCGCGAGTTGAGCGCCGCGATCAGCATGAACCCGAGCAAGGCGAGGATCGCCGGATACTCCCTGAGGCTGCCGAGCGTCACCAGCGTCGCTGGATGGCCGACCACCACCTTGGACTGCTCCAGCGCGATGATGAACAGGAACAGGCCGATGCCCGCCGACACGGCGAGCTTCAGATTCCTCGGTATCGCGTTGATGACGTATTCGCGCAGCGGCGTCAGCGAAACGATCAGCGCAAGCACGCCGGATATGAAGACGAACGCCATCGCCTGCTGCCAAGTGTACTTGTAGCTCAGCACCAGTGTGAACGCGAAGAACGCGTTCAGCCCCATGCCGGGCGCCAGCGCGATCGGATAGTTGGCGTAGAGCGCCATGATCAGGGTGGAAACCGCGGCCGCGATGCAGGTCGCGACAAACACCGCGCCCTTGTCCATGCCGGCGTTGGCCAGAATCGCCGGATTGACGAACACGATGTAGACCATCGTGAGGAACGTGGTGACGCCGGCCACCACCTCGGTGCGCACGTTGGTGCCGTTCTGCGTCAACCCGAAATGGCGGTCGAGAAAGCCGTTCATGGCGAAGCCCCCTTCCCATTCGCCGCAGCATAGCTGCGACACAACGGCGGAACATCCTCGCACTTGCGGAATTCAACAGGCAGCGCGACATGTGCTATATTCGAACTTCGAAGTGGCAGGCCGAAGTGCCTGGCACGCGTGAGGTGCGGCGATGGACCTCGACCCCGTCCTTCTTGCGCGGCTGCAGTTCGCCTTCACCATCACGTTTCACATCATTTTCCCGACCTTCACGATCGGCACCTCGGCGTTCATCGCCACGCTGCTGATCCGCTGGATGTGGAGCGGCCAGCAGCAGGAGCACCTGCACCGGCTGGCGCGGTTCTGGACCAAGATTTTCGCCGTATCGTTCGCGATGGGCGTGGTGTCCGGCATCGTGCTGTCCTACCAGTTCGGCACCAACTGGAGCCGCTTCTCGGTCGTGGTCGGCAACGTGGTTGGACCGCTGATCGGCTACGAGGTGCTCACCGCCTTTTTCCTGGAGGCGACGTTCCTCGGCGTGATGCTGTTCGGCTGGAAGCGCGTGCCGCCCTGGCTGCACACCATGTCGGCGATTTTTGTCTCGGTGGGCACCGCGCTGTCCGCGTTCTGGATCCTGGCCGCCAACTCCTGGATGCAGACGCCGGCCGGGCACGAGATCCGCGACGGCATCGCCTATCCGGCCGACTGGTTCGCCATCATCTTCAACCCGAGCTTCCCCTATCGCTTCGCGCACATGATGACGGCGGTGTATCTCACCACGTCGCTCGCCATCCTCGCGGTCGGCGCGCGCTATCTGCTGGCCGGCCGGCATCTCGACGAAGCGCGCACCATGGTGCGCATGTCGGTCGGCATGCTGGCCGTGCTGGCGCCGCTGCAGCTCTTCATCGGCGACCAGCACGGGCTCAACACGCTGGAGCACCAGCCGATCAAGATTGCCGCCATGGAGGCGCACTGGGACGGCAGCAAGCCGGGCGACCTGGTGCTGTTCGCGTGGCCGGACGAGAA
The DNA here is from genome assembly GCA_964528635.1 of uncultured Rhodoplanes sp. Classification (GTDB taxonomy): domain Bacteria; phylum Pseudomonadota; class Alphaproteobacteria; order Rhizobiales; family Xanthobacteraceae; genus Z2-YC6860. The sequence goes on from CAZGSW010000080.1 coordinate 14,044, forward strand.
GGCCGAGACCAACCGCTACGAGATCTCGATACCGCGCGGCGCCTCGCTCATCCTGCGGCACGATCCGGACGGGCTGTTCCCGGGCCTGACAAGTGTTCCGCCGTCGGACCGTCCGCCGGTGATCCCGGTGTTCTTCGCGTTCCGCATCATGGTCGGCATCGGACTGCTGATGATCGCAGGCGGTTTGACTGGCGCCTGGCTGTGGTGGCGCGGCCGGTTGTTCGACACGCGCTGGTATCTGTGGCCGGTGTCGAAATCCTGGTGGATGGGCTTCGTTGCCGTGATCGCCGGCTGGGTGGTGACGGAAAGCGGCCGCCAGCCCTGGGTCGCACACGGCATCCTGCGCACCGTCGACGCGACCTCGCCCGTTCCGGCCGCCTCGATCGCCTCGACGCTTGCGCTGTTCGTCGTGGTCTATGGCATCGTGTTCACGATGGGCCTCTACTACATCAACCGGCTGATCGTGAAAGGCCCGCAGGGCCGCGCGATCGAACCGCCCGACAAAGGCACACCAAGGCGGCCGCTGTCATCCGCCGCCGAGGCGGGCCGCGAAGCCCTGTCGGGCAGCCGCCGGGCATGATTCCGAAAAGTCGCCACCGGATTTCGGAGACCATCATGCTCGAACGAGGAGCCAAAACGGGATGACGATTCGAAGAAGCGTCATCCCGGCCTAGGAGGAAGCGATGGAAGCCTACCTTCCCCTGATCTGGGCGGCGCTGATCGGCGTCGCGGTGGCGATGTACGTGGTGCTCGACGGCTTCGATCTCGGCGTCGGCATTCTCTTCCCGTTCGCCAAGGAGGAAAAGGAACGCGACCAGATGATGAACTCGGTCGCGCCGTTCTGGGACGGCAACGAAACCTGGCTGGTGCTCGGCGGCGGCGGACTGCTGGTGGCGTTTCCGCAGGCCTATGCGGTGATCATGCCGGCGCTCTATCTGCCGGTGATCGTGATGCTGCTGGCTCTGGTGTTCCGCGGGGTCGCGTTCGAGTTCCGCTGGGTGGCCGACACCAGCAGGCCGTACTGGAATTTTGCTTTCACCGCCGGTTCGACGCTTGCGGGATTCTCGCAGGGCCTGATCCTCGGCGGCCTGATCCAGGGCATCCACGTCGAGAACGGCGCGTTCGCGGGAGGCCCGTTCGACTGGGCGACGCCGTTCGCCCTGCTGTGCGGACTGGGCGTCGTCGCGGGCTATGCGCTGCTCGGGGCGACCTGGCTGGTGATGAAGACGGACGGACCCGTCGCCGCGCGCAACCGCGGACATGCCAAGTGGCTCCTGCTGGTGGTGCTGGGCTTCATGGGCGCCGTCAGCCTGTGGACCCCGCTCGCGGTGCCGAGCATCGCCGAGCGCTGGTTCACGCTGCCGAACTTCTTCTATCTGTCGCCGGTCCCGGTGCTCACCGCGCTCACCGCCTTTATGGCCTGGCGCTGGCTGGAGGGCGGGCGCGACATCCCGCCGTTTCTGGCCTCGATCGGGCTGTTCCTGCTCGGCTACCTCGGGCTCGTGATCTCCTGGTATCCGTACCTGGTGCCGCCGAGCCTGACGATCTGGCAGACCGCCGCGCATCCTTCCAGCCAGATGTTCATGCTGGTCGGCACGCTCGGACTGCTGCCGCTGATCTTCGGCTACATCGTGTTCGTGTACTGGCTGTTCCGCGGCAAGGTGCGCGAGGGCGAAGGTTATCACTCGCACTGAGCGGACCGCTCAGCGCTGCGGCGGCGCCACAGGCGGCCGGATCACCGACCAGCCGATCCGCACCGGCGACAGCCAGCCGAGGAAGGGCCGTTCGAACACCCGCGGCACCTCCGGCACCAGTTCGGGCAGATTCTGTTGGATGGACGGCGGCGCGACGCCGCGGGTGGTGGCGGTCGGCCACATCACGACTGCGCCCTTTGCCTCGATGTCGCGCCGCGTGACCCAGGGCGAGTCCTGCGGCCTGTCGATCACGTAGAGCCGCGGCCGGCTCGGCGCGGTCAGCGCCACCAGCGCCGCGGTCCGCCGGTCGCCGGTGACGACCTCGAGCGGGCGGCCGGTGCGGCGCTCGAACGTCTCGCCGAAGAAACGTCCCATGTCGGCGGCCGGCTGCGCGATCCGCAGTCCGATCCCGGTCGTCCAGGGCAGCAACAGCACCGCGAACGCCACGATGGCAGGCGGCAGCACCACCAGCGCCGCCCAGGCGTACTGCACCAGCCGCTGATGCACGATGCGGATGCGGTCGGGCGCCATCGCGACGATCGCAAGCGCGGACATCACCACGAGCGCAGGCGGCACGAAGCGGTCCGTGCCGGAGCCGAACAGCGCCATCGCACCTATCGCCAGCGCCGGCGCGACGGCGAAGAAGATGACGAAGAAGCGGCCGTCCGGATCGACCGGCAGCCTCTCCACTTCAGCAGCAACGCCGCGGCGGCCGAACGTGATGCCGCGCGCGACCAGAAGAAGGATGACAAGTCCGCCGTGCCCCGCCGCAAGAATGCCGAGCGTGCGGCCCCAGGTTCGCAGGCTGTCCGTCAGTTCGAATGCACTCGGCACGCGTAGCGCGGCGAGCGCACCGGTCTGCTCGATAAAGACGAGATGCGGGAAGAACACCAGCAGCGTGACCGCGGCTCCCGCCAGTGGCTCGAACGACTGGAACTGTTCGCGGCCGCGCTGCGTCGCCACCAGAAACAGAATGAGAAGACCGAGCAGCACGAAGCCGGAGTAGGTGGTGATCAGCAGCAGTCCCAGTTCCGCCCCGGCCGCGAGCCAGTACAGCCTTCGCCCCTGCCCGATGGCGCGCCAGACATGCAGCAGCACCAGCGCCCACAGCGCCATTGCAAGGATCGGAACGCCGAACTCGGGCGTCGGCACGCTGAATGCCGCAACACCGCCCATCAGGAGCACCGCAATCGCGGCATGGCGATCGCCGACCACGATCCGGCCCAGCGAAAAAACCGCCCAGTAGGCGATCAGCACGCAGATTTGCGACAGCAGATACACGGCGGACATCCCGCCGAGGAGGAACGCACCCTCCGCCAGCCAGTAGGCGAGCGGCGGACCGAACGGGTTGCCCAGCCCGGTCTCGCGCGCGGCCAACAGGAACTCCGCCAGATCGCCCGGCGGCGCCGAGTAAAGCAGCGACGGCACCAGCGTCCAGAGCGCGACCTGCGTGAGCGCCGCCGTCCAGAACACCGGCACGGGATGCGTGCGCAACAACTCGATGGCGAGGGAAACCCAGCGCATTCGGCAAAGGCGCCCGGTCCGGCGCGTCCAACAATGAGCGTGCAGATAAGCCCGGGCGCGCTAGAGAGGCAACCGCGTTTCCTCTTCGGCGGCGGGCGGCGGCGCGTAGAGCGCCGCGACCGGCGCAAACGAACGGCGGTGATGGATGGTGGGGCCCAGGCGGTTCAGCGCGGCGAAATGCTCCGGCACGCTGTAGCCCATGTGACGCTCGAAGCCGTAGCCGGGGTGCGCGGCGCCAAGCCGGGCCATCAGGCGGTCGCGCGTCACCTTGGCGACGATCGAGGCGGCGGCGATCGACACCACCAGCGCGTCGCCCGAGATGACCGCCTGACAGTCGCAGCCTGCATCGATCCTGTCGCGGCCGTCGACGAAAACCAGCTTCGGCTGCACCGGCAGCGCCTTCACCGCGCGCGCCAGCGCCCACAGCGAGGCGCGCAGGATGTTGTCGCGGTCGATCCGCGCGGTGGAGCCGAATGCGACGGCGACCTCCGCGGTGGCGCAGATCTTGTCGTAGAGTTTCTCGCGCTCCTCGCGATCGAGCTTCTTGGAATCGTTCAGCCCGCGTGGAATGCGGTTGGGATCGAGGATCACCGCGGCGGCCACCACGGGGCCCGCCAGCGGACCCCGCCCGGCCTCGTCGCAACCAGCGACCGGCCAGATGCCGCGCTTGAGCGCCGCGCGCTCGCGGCGGAACGTCGGGCGGACCGGGCCCTCGACGAGATTGAGGCGGACGGTCCTG
>CAZGSW010000081.1:0-8650 GCA_964528635.1 uncultured Rhodoplanes sp.
GCGGACCTGATCGCGCTCTATCTCGGCCTCGAACTGATGAGCCTTGCGCTTTACGTGGTGGCCGCGTCGAATCGGGACTCGATCCGCTCCACCGAAGCCGGCCTGAAGTATTTCGTGCTGGGCGCACTGTCGTCGGGCATGCTGCTGTACGGGGCGTCCCTGATCTACGGCTTTACCGGGACTGTGTCGTTCGCCGGAATCGCCGCTGCCACGCAGGGAACGGCCAGCGTCGGCCTGATCTTCGGCCTGGTGTTCGTATTCGCCGGCCTCTGCTTCAAGATCTCCGCGGTGCCGTTCCATATGTGGACGCCGGACGTGTACGAAGGGGCGCCCACGCCGGTAACTGCATTCTTCGCGTCGGCACCCAAGGTGGCCGCCATTGCGCTGTTCATGCGGATTGCGGTCGACGCATTCCCGGGCATCGTGCCGCAATGGCAGCAGATACTGGTGTTCGTTTCGATCGCCTCGATGGCGCTCGGCGCGTTTGCCGCTATCGGTCAGCACAACTTCAAGCGGCTGATGGCCTATTCGTCGATCGGCCATATGGGCTTCGCCCTGATCGGGCTCGCCGCCGGCACCGCCGAGGGCGTTCAGGGCGTGCTGGTCTATATGGCGATCTACGTCGCCATGACGCTCGGCACGTTCTGTTGCATCCTTGCGATGCGGCGCGCCGGCGGGGCAGTCGAAAACATTTCCGACCTTGCAGGGCTTGCGCGTACCAATCCGGCGCTGGCCTTCTTTTTGGCCATGCTGCTGTTCTCGCTGGCCGGCATCCCGCCGCTCGCAGGCTTCTTCGCCAAGTACTATGTGTTCCTGGCTGCGATAAAGGCCAACATGTTCACGCTGGCCGTGCTCGGCGTGCTCACCAGCGTGGTGGGCGCCTACTATTACCTGATGATCATCAAAACCATGTACTTCGACGAGCCGGTGGAGGGTTTCGTGCCGATGCCCGGCGAACTCAAGGCGGTGCTGGGCGTCACCGGACTGTTCAACCTGCTGTTCTTCGTCTATCCCGCGCCGCTGATCGGGGCCGCGAGCGCGGCGGCCAAGTCGCTGTTCTGATGGCTGCGCTCCCCGCTGACGTGCGGGTGATTTCTCTGGACGCCACCGGTTCGACCAATGCGGACGCACTGGACCGGGCACGCCAGGGCGAGCGGGGACCGCTCTGGATCACCGCCCGGCTGCAGACCGCCGGCCGTGGGCGGCGAGGGCGCCAATGGGTATCCGAACCCGGCAATCTGTTCGCCACGCTGCTGCTGACCGATCCGGCTCCACCGGAGCGGGCGGCGGAACTGTCGTTCGTGGCGGCCCTTGCCGTGCATGATGCGGTGTGGAGGCTGGCGTCAGACCCGGCGCAACGGCTTGGTCTGAAATGGCCGAACGATTGCCTGATCGACGGCCGCAAGTTTGCCGGCATCCTGATCGAAGGCGAAGGCCCGGCGGTTGCCGTCGGTATCGGTATCAACTGTGTGCACCATCCGCACGATACGGCCTATCCTGCGACCGATCTCGCAGTCTCAGGAGTTGGCGTCAGCGCTGACACTTTGTTCGCAGGATTGGTGCCGGTCATGAACGATCGCATTGCCCAGTGGAACCGGGGAGCCGGCTTTGCCGCCATTCGTAGCGAATGGCTCGCTCGTGCGACCGGCCTCGGCGAGCCCGTCCGGGTTGCGCTCCCGGAGGGCGAGCGGATGGGTCACTTTGAGACGGTCGACGAAGCGGGTCGCATGGTGTTGCGGCGAAACGATGGTTCGGCGCAGATCGTAACCGCGGGCGACGTGCTGCCCGCACCGGCAAGGGTGTGACGATGGCCGCGCAGGGAGAGCTGGTGTTTGCCCCGCTCGGCGGCGTTGGCGAGATCGGCATGAATCTGTCGCTTTACGGCCTCGGCGATGAGCGCAAGCGCACCTGGCTGATCGTCGACGTCGGTGTCTCGTTCGCGAACGAAGAGAACCTGCCGGGCATCGACCTCGTGTTTCCCGACATCCGGTATCTGGTTGCGGAGCGACGCAACATCGCAGCCATAATCCTGACCCACGGTCATGAAGACCACTTCGGCGCAATGCTCGACCTGTGGCCGAAGCTGCGTGTGCCCGTGTTTGCGACGCCGTTTACGGCGGCGCTGCTGGCGGCCAAGGCTGCGGGCGAACCCGGCGCGCCGGACATCCCCATAACCGAGGTGCCGGTGGGATCGCGCTTTGAGGCTGGACCTTTCGATATCGAGCTGTGCTCGATGGCCCACTCCATCCCGGAGTCCAATGCCCTCATCATCCGCACGCCGCACGGCAACGTGCTGCACACCGGCGACTGGAAGCTCGATCCGACGCCGGTGCTGGGTGAGCCGACCGACGAGGCCAAGCTCCGCGCGCTGGGCGAGGAGGGCTGCCACGTCCTGATCGGGGATTCCACCAACGCGGTCCGCGACGGACGTTCGCCATCGGAAAAGGACGTTGCGCGCTCGCTGGCCGAACTGATCGGTGCCGCAACCGGGCGCGTCGCAGTGACCACGTTTGCCTCCAATGTCGGGCGGATCAAGGCGGTTGCCGAAGCCGCCCGCATGGCCGGCCGGGAGGTGGTCGTGGTCGGCCGTGCGATGGAGCGCGTCATCCATGTCGCACACGAGACCGGCTATCTCGACGACGTGCCGGAATTCCGCAGCATGGACGTGTACGGCCACCTGCCGAACGACAAGGTGGTGGCGCTCTGCACCGGCAGCCAGGGCGAGCCGCGAGCCACGCTGGCGCGGATCGCCAAGGACGAGCATCCCGAGGTGACGCTGGGCCGCGGCGACACCGTGATCTTCTCGTCGCGCCCGATCCCGGGCAACGAGAAGGCGATCGGCACGGTTATCAACGGTCTGGTGGAGCAGGGCGTCCGGGTCATCACCGACCGCACCCATCTGGTGCACGTTTCCGGCCACCCGCGCCGCGAGGAGCTGACCGAACTGATCGGCTGGGTGAAACCGCGGCTGCTCATTCCGGTGCACGGCGAAGCACTGCATCTGGCCGAGCACGCCGATCTGGCGCGCAGTCTCGGCATCGCCGTCGGCATGTGCCGCAACGGCGATCTCGTGAAACTCGCGCCGGGCGACCCGGGCATCGTCGACGAGGTTCCGGCAGGGCGGCTCTACAAGGACGGCAAACTGCTGGTCGACGCGCAGGCGCGCACCATTGCGGACCGCAAGCGGCTCGCCATGCTGGGATTCATCTCGGTTGCGCTGGCGATGACCGAGAAGGGGCAGATCGCCGCCGATCCCGAGGTGGAGATGGTCGGCGTGCCGGAAACCGCGGCAAGTGGCGAGCCCATGCTGGAGATTGCGATGGATGCGGTGCTGGAGACGGTCGAGACGATGCCGAAGGGGCGGCGCCGCGATCCGGATGCGGTCGCGGAATCGGTGCGGCGGAGCGTCCGCGCGGCCGTGGCGGAGCAATGGGGCAAGAAGCCGTTGGTCCACGTGCATCTGTTGCTTGTGTGACGCCGGCGTTGAATGATCGGACGCCGTTGCGGGGGCCGCAAAACGGTATCGTCGGGCCGCTGGAGATTGGACATGATCGGTAGGCTCAACCACGTCGCCATCGCCGTGCGTGACATCACCAAGGCGGCGGAGGTGTATCGCAAATCGCTCGGCGCGACCGTGTCCGAGGCGGTGCCACAGCCGGAGCACGGCGTCACCACCGTCTTCATCACGCTGCCCAACACCAAGATCGAGCTGCTGGAGCCGCTCGGCGGCAACTCGCCGATCGCGAAATTCCTGGAGAAGAACGCCGACGGAGGCATGCACCACGTCTGCTACGAGGTCGGCGATATCATCGCCGCCCGCGATCGCCTGAAGGCCGAAGGCGCGCGCGTGCTCGGAGATGGTGAACCGAAGATCGGCGCGCACGGCAAACCCGTGCTGTTTCTGCACCCCAAGGACTTCTGCGGCACGCTGGTCGAGCTGGAACAGGCTTGATGGCATTCACGACCGCGATAGCGATCTACTTCCTGATCTGGTGGCTAACGCTGTTCGCGGTGCTGCCGTGGGGCGTCCGCCCGCAGGGCGAGGGTGAGCCGGGCACGGATCCGGGAGCGCCCGCCGTGCCGCGGATACTGTGGAAGCTGTTCTGGAACACGGTGGTCGCGGGCGTCGTGTTCGCCGTGTTCGCCTACGTCTACGTCAACCGGCTGGTGACACTGGACGACCTGTCGTCCTGGATGGGCCTGCCGATCTAGCTCAGCGAACCGGACGAGCCCGCGGCTTCGACGGGGCCGGCGCCCGCCATGATGGGTTGGGCATGCAGAACCCGCCAACGCCCGATACCGTCGCCATGCACTGCTCGCGCGTTACGAAGCCGCAGTTGGTGGCGCCGATGTCCTTGCCGAGATCGGCGCACCACGGGTAGTCGACCGCCCCGGACTGTTGCGGGATGAGGGTCGAAATCAGAATTCCGGCGAGCAGCAACAGTGCGCGCATCGCGGGCCTCCCTGAAATGATTATCGACAACCAACACCGGCGCGGACGCCGTTATGCCAATGCTGCAAACACGGACTCGTGAGGACAAAAAAAGAGAGCAGGGCCAATGCCCCGCTCGGGTTCGTGAAACCGGATCCTTTGCCCTCGAGACGCTTTGCGATCCCCGAGGCATGGGCGCAGTTGGCGCGCTTTGGATTCTCTCCCCCTAGACTCAGGCCGCAGCCACCTGTCTGTTCTGTCAGGTGGCTCGGTCGCGCCCGAAATTTAGACGTGTGTACCTGATTTGTCACTACCGAAGAACAATATGACTTTTTCTTCCTCGCTGGCGCAGACGGGGGCGCCGGGGAGCCGAAACGCCCTCCATGAGCCTTTGCGCGCTTGTTTTTTCCGGTTCGATCCGGTTTCAGTGGCCCTCCCGTCGGCCGCCAAGTCCAGGACCCAGCAGCAATGCGACTGACCCGCTATTTTCTGCCCATCCTGAAGGAGGCCCCGAGGGAGGCGGAAATCGTTTCCCACCGCCTGATGCTGCGGGCAGGCATGCTGCGCCAGCAGGCTGCCGGCATCTACACGCTGCTGCCGTTGGGACTCCGGGTCCTCAACAAGGTCAACGCCATTATCCGGGAAGAGCAGAACCGTGCGGGAGCGGTCGAACTGCTGATGCCGACCATCCAGTCGGCCGATCTCTGGCGGGAGAGCGGACGCTACGACGACTACGGCGAGGAGATGCTGCGCATCCAGGACCGCAACAAGCGCGAGATGCTGTACGGACCGACCAACGAGGAGATGATCACGGAAATCTTCCGCGCCTACGTCCACTCCTACAAGGATCTGCCGCTCAACCTCTATCACATCCAGCTCAAATTCCGGGACGAGCGGCGGCCTCGCTTCGGCCTGATGCGCGGCCGCGAATTCCTCATGAAGGATGCGTACTCGTTCGACATCGATCAGGCAGGCGCGCGGCATTCCTATAACCGCATGTTCGTCGCCTACCTGCGAACCTTCGCTCGGCTTGGCCTGAAGTCGATTCCGATGGTCGCTGACACGGGTCCGATCGGCGGCAACCTCAGTCACGAGTTCATCATCCTCGCCTCGACCGGCGAGTCCGAGGTGTTCTGTCACAAGGATTATCTCGACTTCGCAGTGCCCGGCGAAACCGTTAACTTCGACGATCGCGCCGAGCTGCAGGGCATTGTCGACAAGTGGACGTCGCTCTATGCGGCCACATCCGAAAAGCACGATGCTGCCGCGTTCGGCAGCATCGCTTCCGACAAGCAGGTTTCCGCCCGTGGAATCGAAGTGGGACACATCTTCTATTTCGGGACCAAATACTCCGAGCCGATGAAGGCTGTGGTCGCCGGACCCGACGGAGCCGACCATCCCGTGCACATGGGGTCTTACGGGATAGGGCCGACACGCCTCGTCGCCGCGCTGATCGAGGCCAACCACGACGACGCCGGCATCAAGTGGCCTGAGCAGGTCGCGCCGTTCAAGGTCGCGATCCTCAACCTCAAGCAGGGGGATTCCGGAACCAACGGCGCGTCCGAAAGTCTCTACAGGGAACTGAGGGCGAAGGGCGTCGACGTGCTGTACGACGACACCGACCAGCGGCCCGGCGCCAAGTTCGCGACCGCCGATCTGATCGGGGTGCCCTGGCAAGTGCTGGTGGGCCCCAAAGGGCTCGCCGCCGGCACCGTCGAGGTCAAGAAGCGCGCCGACGGCAGCCGGGAGAACGTGAGTCCCGCAGCGGCCGTGGAACTGCTGTCACAATGAAGCTGTGAGCTTCTTGCCGCGCGCGTACGTCGAGGCTGGCTTGAAACCGCCAGAATCGGATGAAATCGCTCTCTGAAGGGGAAGAATGAGCGATCCGGTCGGGACCCGTCCCTTTGCACCGTACGAGTGGATGCTGTCGTTGCGCTACCTGCGGGCGCGCCGGCAGGAGGGCTTTATTTCGATCATCGCCGCGTTCTCGTTTCTCGGCATCATGCTCGGTGTCGCGACGCTCATCATCGTGATGGCGGTGATGAATGGATTCCGCAAGGAATTGCTCAACAAGATTCTCGGCCTCAACGGCCATGTCCTTGTGCAACCACTAGAATCGCCGCTGACCGACTATGAGGCTGTGGCTCAGCGGCTGTCCGGTGTCGAAGGCATCCGGATTGCCGTGCCGATTGTGGAAGGACAGGCCCTGGCTTCGTCGCCGTTCAATGCCGCGGGCGTACTGGTCCGCGGCATCCGCGGCGCCGATCTCGCAAAGATTCCGTCCATTGCGCAGAACATCAAACAGGGCAGCCTGGACGGGTTCGACCAGGGGCAGGGCGTGGTGATCGGCCGCAGGCTTGCCGACCAGCTCACTTTGCGCGCCGGTGACTCGGTGACCATGGTGTCGCCGCGCGGCGCCGTGACCCCGATGGGAACGACCCCACGGATCAAGCCCTACAAGATCGCGGCGGTGTTCGAGATCGGAATGTCCGAATACGACGCGGCCTTTGTGTTCATGCCCCTGACCGAGGCACAGGCCTATTTCAATCGCGCCAACGACGTCACCGCGATCGAGGTCTACACCGCGAACCCCGACGACGTTCAGCGCTACAGACAGCTCATCACGGACGCGGCCAAACGGCCGATTTTCATGGTGGACTGGCGGCAGCGCAACGCCACCTTTTTCAGCGCGCTGCAGGTCGAGCGCAACGTGATGTTTCTCATCCTGACGCTGATCATCCTGGTGGCGGCGTTCAACATCGCCTCCAGCCTGATCATGCTGGTCAAGGACAAGGGGCGCGACATCGGCATCCTTCGCACCATGGGGGCGACCCAGGGCGCGATCATGCGGATCTTCCTGATCACCGGGGCCGCGATAGGCGTGGTCGGCGCAATCACGGGATTCGTGGTCGGACTGGTGGTGTGCCTCAACATCGAGTCGATCCGGCAATTCCTATCCTGGCTTACCAACACCGAAATATTCCCGCCGGAGCTCTACTTCCTTTCGCGGCTGCCGGCCGATCTCGACCCCGGCGAAACGACCGCCGTCGTCGTCATGGCGCTGGCACTGTCGCTGCTGGCGACACTCTATCCCTCGTGGCGCGCGGCGCGGCTCGATCCGGTCGAAGCGCTGCGCTACGAGTAGCGCCATGGCCGAACAGGGCACGCCCGTCGTCTTCCTGCACGCCGTGGAGCGACGCTATCGCCAGGGCGAGGCGACGCTCGACGTTCTCAAGGGCGCAGAGCTCGCCGTGTGGCCCGGACAGTCGGTCGCGCTGGTCGCCCCGTCCGGCACCGGCAAATCGACCCTGCTGCACGTTGCGGGGCTGCTCGAGCATCCGGATGCCGGGGAGGTCTATTTCGACGGCTCGCCGACGTCGACGCTCAGCGACGCCGAGCGCACCCGGATCCGCCGTGCCATGATCGGCTTCGTGTACCAGGCGCACTACCTGCTGCCGGAATTCTCGGCGCTGGAAAATGTGATGATGCCGCAAATGATCCGCGGCCTCGGAAGGGGAGAGGCAAAGCGGCGCGCTTCCGAACTGCTGGGCTATCTGGGTCTCAAGGAGCGCCTGACGCACCGTCCGGCCGAGCTGTCCGGCGGCGAACAGCAACGCGTCGCGATCGCGCGCGCGGTGGCCAACGCACCGCGCCTGTTACTGGCCGACGAGCCGACCGGAAATCTCGATCCGCGAACCTCGGACCATGTCTTCAATGCGCTCTCGCAACTGATCCAGGCCTCGGGACTGACGGTGGTTCTCGCCACCCACAACATGGAACTCGCCGCCCGTATGGATCGCCGGGTGGCGATCCGCGACGGACTGGTGGTCGAACTGCCGTAACCGGCGGCTCAGCGCTTCATGCACATCGCGACCAGGCTCCCGGTGCCGGTCGGGCAGGCCACCTGCCAGGCGCCATTGCCCTGACCGCCCTTTATGACCGGCGATGCGGCCGGGGAGTTGACGCACAGTGCGGACGCCACCACCTCGCCGGCGGAGCACGATGCATCGCACCCGGCGGTGCAGCTTTCGATCAGCACCAGCCGCGCGTTGCTGGTGCCTGCGGCCCCGGCCGAACCTGCATCTCCCTTTGCTCCTGCGGCCCCGGCAGGGCCTGCTGGGCCAGCCGGGCCCGCAGGACCACGTTCGCCGGCAGGACCTGCTGGACCAGCCACGCCGCGCTCGCCGGCGGCGCCGCGATCTCCGGCCTGGCCTTTTT
>CAZGSW010000081.1:8750-17704 GCA_964528635.1 uncultured Rhodoplanes sp.
GGACCAGCCACGCCGCGCTCGCCGGCGGCGCCGCGATCTCCGGCCTGGCCTTTTTCACCTGCCGGGCCACGGGGTCCGGGAGGCCCGGCCGGCCCGGCAGGACCCGCGACGCCGGGCGTGCCCTGCTCGCCGCGGTCGCCCTTTGGACCCTCGAAGCAGCCGCTCAAAGTCATTGCGATCGTGGCTGCCAGAATTGCTTGCGGTATGCGCATGCCCCGCTCCCCATGTTGATTTCCGTTTCTCAAGGCAAAGTCTCCGTGTGGCTTGTGACAAGTCAATTGCCCCGGACTGCAGGCTCGATAATTGCGTCAAAGTGGCTGCTATCAGCGGGGGATAATTCCACTTGACGAAGAACAAAAGAGGAACTAAGTTCTTCTTTCGTTCAGGGAGGTCGTCATGTTTCGTGCCGTTGTCGAAGAAGCCGCCGCACTCGCGTCCCTCGCGCTGTTTGTTGGAATGGTTGCCGTGTGGGCCCAGGTCTTCGCCGCAATCTGAACTGTCGTCACCGCGTAACAACGGTCTGCGTTAGTTGCGTCTGCGTACCTCTCCGGTACCGCCGCCGGTACCGCCCGCTCGTCATACCCGCCTGCCTCGGGTATCCGCGTCTTCCCCCATCCCCGATCAAGACGCGGATGGCATTGGACTTCAGGCTTGCCTGGGCTCCCTTGCCATGACGGCGGATCCGGCCGTGAAATCTGGGTATAGCTGCGAAAGGCCGGACCTCAGACCGGCGACAACAGGGTAACGATTTCGGACTCACTGACCGCGGTGAGGGAATCGCGTACGGCACACGCCGCACACACAGACCCTGAGGTTCGATCTTGGCGAACGATCCCGGTTTCGTGCACCTGCACGTTCATTCGGCCTATTCGCTGCTGGAAGGCGCACTGCCGATTGCCAGGCTTGCGGAACTCGCCAAGGCAGACAAGCAGCCCGCGATCGCGCTTACCGACAGCGACAACATGTTCGGTGCGCTCGAATTCTCCGAGAAACTCGCCTCATCGGGCGTTCAGCCGATTGTCGGCTGTTCGATCGCAGTCGATTTCGGCGACGAGACGCGAGATCCTCGTCTCAGCGGCAGGGCGCGTCCATTTCCCCGTATCGTTCTGCTGGCGGCGCGCGAGGCGGGATACCGCAACCTGATGCGGCTATGCTCGCTCGCCCACCTCGAAAGCGGCGGAGCCGACAAACCGCATCTCAAGCTGGCATGGCTGGAGGCCGACCACGAGGACCTGATCGCGCTGACGGGCGGCCCCGGTGGACCGCTCGACGCGGCTTTTGCAGCGGGACAGGCCGACCTCGCCGCGGCGCGTTGCGCCGTGCTGTCGCGCATTTACGGTGACCGCCTCTATATCGAGTTGCAACGCCATGGCGTTGCCGCGGAGCGCGCCATCGAGCCCGGTCTTGTCAGTCTCGCCTACGCGAACGGTTTGCCGCTGGTGGCGACCAACGAACCGTTCTTCGCCAGGCGCGAGGACTACGAAGCCCATGATGCACTGATCTGCATCGCCGAGGGCAGGGTGGTGGCCGAAACCGAGCGCCGCCAGCTTACCGCCGAGCACTACTTCAAGAGCCGTGCCGAGATGGCGCAGTTGTTCTCCGACTTGCCGGAGGCCCTCGCCTCAACGATCGAAATCGCGGAGCGGTGCGCCTACCGGCCCCGCACCCGGCATCCGATCCTGCCGCGCTTCTCGGTCGGCGACAAAACCGTCGACGAGGCGGCGGAGTTGAGAAACCGGGCCGAAGCCGGGCTGGCGCGCCGCATCGAACTGCACGGGATGGCACCGGACCGCACGCGCGAGGAGTACAGCGACCGACTCGCCTTCGAACTCAAGGTCATCGAAGGCATGAAGTATCCCGGCTATTTCCTGATCGTGTCGGACTTCATCCAGTGGGCCAAGGAGCAGGGCATCCCGGTCGGACCTGGCCGCGGCTCAGGCGCCGGCTCGCTGGTGGCGTATGCCCTCACCATCACCGATCTCGATCCGCTGCGCTTCGGGCTGCTGTTCGAGCGCTTCCTCAATCCCGAGCGCGTATCGATGCCGGACTTCGATATCGACTTCTGCCAGGACCGTCGCGACGAGGTCATCCGGTACGTGCAGGAGCGCTACGGCCGAGAACAGGTTGCGCAGATCATCACGTTCGGCACGCTGCAGGCGCGCGGTGTGCTGCGCGACGTCGGTCGCGTGCTTGAAATGGCGTACGGCCATGTCGACAAGCTATGCAAGCTGGTGCCGCAAAATCCCGCCGCGCCGGTCACTCTTGCCAAGGCAATCGAGGGCGAGCCCAAGCTGCAAGCGGAGCGCGACGGCGACCCGCGGGTCAAGCGCGCGTTCGATATCTCGCTCAAGCTCGAGGGCCTGTACCGGCATGCGTCGACGCACGCCGCCGGCATCGTGATCGGCGACCGGCCGTTGGCCGGTCTGGTACCGATGTACCGCGATCCGAAATCGGACATGCCGGTGACCCAGTTCAGCATGAAATGGGCGGAGGCGGCGGGACTTGTGAAGTTCGACTTCCTCGGCCTGAAAACGCTCACCGTGCTGGACACCGCAGTGAAGCTGCTGAAGAAGCGGGACGTGGAGCTCGACCTTGCGGCGATCCCACTGGATGACAGCAAGACCTACGACGTGCTGTCGCGGGCCGAAGCGGTGGGCATCTTCCAACTGGAAAGTCAGGGCATGCGGCGCGCGCTGCTCGACATGCGGCCGGACCGGTTCGAGGACATCATCGCACTGGTCGCGCTGTACCGTCCCGGCCCGATGGCGAACATCCCGACCTATTGCGAACGGAAGCACGGCCGCGAGAAGCCGGAGTACATCCATCCCAAGCTCGAGACGGTGCTGCGCGAGACGTTCGGCGTGATCGTCTACCAGGAACAAGTCATGCAGGCGGCGCAGATCCTCGCCGGCTACACGCTCGGACAGGCGGACCTGCTGCGCCGCGCCATGGGCAAGAAGATCCGCGCCGAGATGCAGGCGCAACGCAAGGATTTCGTGAAGGGCGCGACGGACCGAGGCATCGATCGCGCTCAGGCCGACGCGATCTTCGATCTGCTGGAGCGGTTCGCCGAATACGGCTTCAACAAGAGTCACGCGGCGGCATACGCGCTGGTCGCCTACCAGACCGCGTATCTCAAGGCGAACTATCCGGTCGAGTTCATCGCCGCATCGATGGCGCTGGAAATGAACAACACGGACAAGCTCGCCGAATTCCGCGCCGAGGCGGAGCGGCTTGACATCAAGGTCGAGCCGCCTTGCGTGAACCGGTCCGGCGTCGCTTTCGACGTCAGCGGCAACACGATCCACTACGCGCTCGCCGCACTCAAAGGCGTCGGCGCCCAGGCGGTACAATCGATTGTCGAGGCGAGGGCACACCGGCCGTTCAAGGATCTGTCCGACTTCGCGCAGCGCATCAATCCGCGGGCCGTCAACAAGCGCGTACTAGAAAGTCTCGCCGCGTCCGGCGCATTCGATCAGCTTCAGCCCGACCGGGCGCGCGTGTTCGCTGCCATCGACCGCATTCTCGGCGAGGCGCAGCGCCAGCACGAGCAGAAAGCCAGCGGTGCAATGGAGTTCTCGTTCGGCGGCAACGCAGCACAGACAAGGATTCAATTGCCGCAAGTGGATTCATGGGTGCCGGCCGAGAAGCTGCGGCGCGAATACGACGCCATCGGCTTCTTTCTGTCCGGCCATCCGCTCGACGACTACGCCTCGGTGCTCAAGAGTCTGAACGTTCAGCTCTGGGCGGCGTTCTGCAACTCCGTGAAATCCGGTGCCAGCGCAGGCCGCGTGGCGGCAACCGTGGTGTCGCGCGTGGAACGCCGCACCAAGACCGGGAACAAGATGGGCATCATCGGCCTCTCCGATCCGTCGGGACATTACGAAGCCGTGCTGTTCTCCGAAGGGCTGCAACAGTACCGGGACGCGCTTGAGCCCGGCGCCGCGGTGCTGCTCGGACTGTCCGCCGAGGTGCAGGGTGAGGATGTTCGAGCCCGCATCCAGACCGTCGAGTCGCTCGATCAGGCTGCGGCGAGACGGCAGAAGTTTCTCAAGGTGTTCCTGCGCGACACCGCCCCGATCGAGCCGGTCGCGAAGCGGCTCGACGCGAAGGGGGACGGCGAGATCAGTATGGTGCTGATGCTCGAAGGCGGCAGTGAGGTCGAGGTCAAGCTGCCGGGCCGCTTCAAGATTTCCCCGCAGATTGCCGGAGCCATCAAGGCCGTGCCCGGTGTCGTGCAGGTCGAGATGATGTAGCGCAGCCCTGCGCCGGAAGCGGTTGACCCGGCCGCGGGGCGAGGCCGATAGTGGAGCCTCCTGAAAGGAGGACTCCCCATGGCTAACAGGCTGCGCCACATCGCCATTTCCGTCCGCGATCCCGAGAAGGCCGCGAAATTCTTTGAGGAAGCGTTCGGCATGACCCGTGCGGGCAACGCGCAACGCGGTTTCTACATGACGGACGGGACCGTCAACGTTGCGCTGCTGAATTTCGGCAACGAGAAGATCGATGGTTTCGAGGACCAGCCGGGGGTGCAGGGCCTGATCCACTTCGGCATGTGGGTCGATAACGTCGAGGAAATCGACCAGAAAATCCGCTCCGCCGGGGGACGCCATGTCACCGGGCGCAAGGAAACCGGCCCGAACGTGTACTACGAGGTCAAATACGCGACGCCGGAAGGCTTCATCTTCGACGTGACGGAGAGCGGCTGGAGGGGAGCCGTGAAGGAAGTGGTTCCTGCCAAATCGTCCAAGGACGCTGCCTGACAGCAGCATTGCGGCCTCGGAGCGCGCGTCACCCGGAATGGCATGACGCCTGCACGATCTGATCCCGACCTCGGGAGGGATCATGAAACGTGCAGGACATGCTCGGGCCAACTGGTGGCCGAGGACGCGGCCAAGTGGCGGTATGGCTTCAGAACTGGCGCCGAAAACGAACCAGCAGAGTGCAGAGCGAGGCGAGATGTCGGGTCGGAATGAATACGGACGGGTTGTCGTTGTCGGTGCCGGCCCGGTGGGCATGGTTTGCGCCCTGGCGCTGAACCGGCGCGGCATCCCTGTCACTGTCTTCGAGGTGGAGCCCGCACCGGTCAAGGACCAGCGCGCGGCCACCATCCACCCATCGACCCTGGAGATGCTCGACGAACTTGGCGTGTTCGAGAAGATCCTGCCGCTGAGCCTGAAGTCCAACACCTATCGCTTCCACGACCGGCCGACCGGGTCGGTCGTGGCGGAATTCGACCTCGATCTGCTCAAGAACGAGATCAAGTTTCCGTTCGTTTTGCAGTACGAGCAGTACAAGCTGACCGCGTCGATCGCGGCGGAGTACGCGAACTCGAGTGATTTCGACGTCCGCTTTTCGCACAACGTCATCGGACTCAAGCAGGACGCAGACGGGATCGAGGTTGAGTACACCTCGCCCGACGGACCAGGCCGCATGCGTGCGGCCTACGTCATCGGCTGCGACGGCGGCCGTTCCACGGTCCGCAAACTCGCTGACATCGATTTCGAGGGATTCACCTACCCGGAGAAGTTCATCAAGATCGCGACGACGTTCCGGTTCGAGACCGTCAACCCGGACCTGTGCTTCCGTAACTATTTCTCGGACCCGAGAGAGTGGTGCAACCTGTTCAAGGTGCGCGGCGAGAGTCCGGAAGGCCTGTGGCGCGCGATCTTTCCGATCCCCGACGACGAGGACGAGAGCACCGCGCTTTCTCCGGAGCGCATCGAGGAGCGGCTGCAGAAATTCTTCCCGAAGGAAGGAAGCTACAACGTCGAATACGTGAACCTTTATGCGGTTCATCAGCGCGTTGCAGCGACGTTCCGCAAGGGCCGCATCCTGCTCGCCGGAGACAGCGCACATGCCAACAATCCGATCGGCGGCATGGGCATGAACGGCGGCATCCATGACGGCATCAACCTGGCCGACAAGCTGGTGAAGGTGATGCAGGGCAAGGCGGGTGAGGACCTGCTCGACCTGTACAGCCGGCAGCGCCGCCATGCCGCGGTCAAGTACGTCCAGGCCCAGACCATCTCCAACAAGCGGCTGATGGAGGAGCGGGATCCTGCGGTGCGACAGAACAACTTCGACGAGTTGCGCCGCACAGCCGACAATGCCGACACCGCCAAGGCCTACATGCGCCGGGCGGCGTTGTTCGACAGCCTCAGGGACGCGGCATCGATAACCTGACGGGGCGCGGCCGCGCCCACTTGCGCGCGTAGCGTTAAATGGCCACATCCTGCGGGCCGTGAGCTCGCTTATTTCCGAAATTGTCGAACAGACCCGGCTCGCGGCTCGGGCCTTTGCCGAGTTCGGGGGAGGGCTGTTCAACCCGACCCTCCGGCTGGGGGTCACCGGGCTGTCCCGGGCGGGCAAGACCGTGTTCATAACCGCCCTGGTGCACGGGCTGACCCGGGGCGGCCGTTTTCCGGTGTTCGAGGCCCAGGCCAACGGCCGGATCGCCGGTGCGAGGCTGACTCCGCAACCTGACGACGCCGTGCCACGGTTCGATTACGAAAGCCATATCCGCGCGCTGATTGACGAGCGGCGCTGGCCGGAATCGACGCGCCAGATCAGCGAACTGCGCCTGCTGATCGACTATCAGTCCGAAAGCGGCGCCATGCGCACGCTGACGCTCGATCTGGTCGATTATCCCGGCGAGTGGCTGCTTGACCTGCCGTTGCTGCACAAGACCTACGAGCAGTGGTCGGCAGAGAGCCTGGCCCAGGCCCGCTCCGGACCGCGCGCCGCGCTGGCAGAGCCCTGGCTCGCGCATCTTGCCGGGATCGATCCGCTTGCAGCGGTCAACGAGGAAATCGCGATCGAGGCGGCACGGCTGTTTACGGCGTACCTTCAGGCCTGCCGTGACGAACGCTACGCCATGAGTCTGCTGCCGCCGGGCCGCTTTCTGATGCCGGGCGATCTCGCCGGTTCGCCCGCTTTGACGTTTGCACCGCTGGAGCTGCCGCAAGGCGACGAGCCGCCGTACGGTTCCCTGTGGGCGACCATGCGCAGACGATACGAATCGTACCGCGAAGTTCTGGTGCGTCCGTTCTTTCGCGACCATTTCGCCCGACTCGACCGCCAGATCGTGCTGGTCGACGCGCTGGCGGCGTTGAATGCCGGCCCCGAGGCGATGCGGGATCTGCAAAGCGCGCTCAATTCCATCGTCGATTGTCTGCATATAGGCAGGAGCGGACTGTTCGGATCGCTGTTCCGGCCGCGCGCGAACAAGATCCTGTTCGCAGCCACCAAGGCCGACCATCTGCATCATCAGATGCACGACCGGCTGGAGTCGATCCTGGCCCGTATGGTTGCGCGAGCCATCGAACGGGCGGGCATGGAGGGCGCCGAGGTCGATGTCATCGCACTGGCTGCCGTGCGCGCCACCCGCGAGGCCCAGGTGCGGGGCGACCGCGGCTCGATGCCAGCGATTGTCGGACTGCCTTCGCAGGGCGAGAGCGCGGGTGGAATGCCGCTGGACGGCGACCGCGAGGTCGCGGTCTTTCCCGGCGATCTTCCGGCCGATGCGGCGGCGCTGTTCGACACCGATGCTCCGGCATTTCGCGGGTTGACGTCGGCATCGGGGGCCGAGACCGACTTCCGTTTCGTTCGCTTCAGGCCGCCGCAGCTCGAGCAGGTGGCCGACGGCATGCCGTCGTTGCCCCATATCCGCCTCGACCGTGCGATGCAGTTCCTGTTCGGAGACAGACTGCGATGAACGAGCCGTTCCGCCGCCCGGCTGCATTCCGCGTTGACGATCCGCGCGTCGTCGTTGCCCAGCCCGAGCTGGCCGTGCCTGACAGGGGCGACGGTGCAGTCGTCCAGATTGCCGAGCGCCAAACCGCCGCTGCCCGCGGCCGTAGCTGGCGATGGGGAGCGCTGTTCTGGTCGGCGGCATCTGCGTTCGTCCTGCTGGCGCTCGGAGTTGCGACGACCAGTTTTGTCGAGGAGCTGTTTGCCCGATCGCCATGGCTCGGTAGCGCGGGAGCGATGCTCGCCGGACTTGCGGCGCTCGCGCTTGCGGTGATCGTGGTGCGTGAGGTTGCCGGGCTTGCCCGGCTTGGCTCCGTCGCTGCGCTGCGCGAGCGCGCCGAGCAGGCGATCCAGTCCGACGACCGTGCCGCCGGTGCGGCCGTGGCCACGGACCTTCTCGCTTTGACCAGGCGCATGCCGCGGCTCGCCAATGCCCGCAACCGTGTCGAGGCGCACCTGTCCGACATCATCGACGGTCGCGACCGCGTGCGCCTTGCCGAGCGTGAATTGATGGCGCCGCTGGATGCACAGGCGAGGCAGCTCATCACCGCGGCCGCCAAGCGGGTGTCGGTTGTGACGGCTGTCAGCCCACGGGCTGCGGTGGACATGCTGTTCGTGCTGGCCAACGCGCTCATGCTGATCCGCAAGCTGGCCGTGCTGTATGGCGGTCGGCCCGGCACGTTGGGAGTGCTCAGGCTGTTCCGGCAGGTCATCTCCCATCTCGCCCTGACCGGCGGGGTCGCCCTGACGGACAGCGTGCTGCAGCAGGTGATCGGCCACGGCGTCGCCGCGCGGCTGTCCGCCCGGCTGGGGGAGGGCATTCTCAACGGAATCCTGACCGCCCGACTCGGCATCCTGGCAATCGAGGTGACCCGCCCGCTGCCGTTTTCGGCGCTGCCGCGGCCCGCCCTTAACGATCTGGCAGGCATGCTGCTGCGGACAGAGGGGCAGGGGGCTCCGGATTCCAAGCCTCCGGCTGCCTCCAAACCCGAAAAATAGGCCAATTCAGGCGTTTTTCTTGCGTGCGCCGCCCCCCGACGCTATATGCACGCCATCTCACACGCGGACCTTGGCCATCCGGCCGTCCGGTGTTCGGCCCCTAAAGGCCGGACTCACGGGTCCGCGGCGGAACAACCGGAGAAGATCCATGGCGCTGCCCGATTACAGCATGCGTCAGCTTTTGGAAGCTGGCGTTCACTTCG
>CAZGSW010000082.1:0-17545 GCA_964528635.1 uncultured Rhodoplanes sp.
GCCGATCGACCGGACTGTGCTGGCCGTCACACCTTCGGGAACCGCGACGCCGCAAGAAAAAAGAAAAACGCCCCTCCGGGCATCGCCGGAAGGGCGCTTTGTCGCAGGACTACCAGGGCCTCAGTTGACCCCGAGCTTCTTCTGCAGGCTGGTCGACGAGGTCGTGTACTGGAACGTCAGCTTCTTGTCCGGATACACGTAGCGGTGCGCCTTCTGGGACATCAGGGCGCCCTCGTGGAACCCGGACAGGATCAGCTTGAGCTTGCCCGGATAGGTGTTGATGTCGCCGATCGC
Source organism: uncultured Rhodoplanes sp. (assembly GCA_964528635.1). Taxonomy (GTDB): domain Bacteria; phylum Pseudomonadota; class Alphaproteobacteria; order Rhizobiales; family Xanthobacteraceae; genus Z2-YC6860. The sequence continues at coordinate 295 of CAZGSW010000082.1, forward strand.
GAAGATGCCGGGCTCGCTGGTCTCGAACGTGGCGGTGTCGACCGGGATCACGTCCTCGTTGAGGCGCAGCCCCCAGTTGGCGACCGGACCGAGCTTCATGGTCAGGCCGAAGAACGGCAGCAGCGCGTCGCAGGCGATGTGAAACTGCGATCCGTCGTTTCGCTTGACGTTCACCGCCGTGATCTGGCCGTCGCTGCCTTCCAGCGTGGTGGCCTGACCGAGCACCAGGTCGACCTTCCCCTCGCCGACCAGCGACATCATCTTGTTGACGCTGTCGGGCGCGGCGCGGAATTCGGCGCGCCGGTGCAGCAGCGTGAGATGGCTCGCGAGCGGCGCGAGGTTGAGCGTCCAGTCGAGCGCGCTGTCGCCGCCGCCGGCGATCAGGATGCGCTTGCCGCGGAACTGCTCCATCTTGCGCACCGCGTAATGCACCGACTTCGCCTCGAACGCCTCGATGCCGGCGATCGGCGGGCGCTTCGGCTGGAACGAGCCGCCGCCGGCGGCGATCACCACCACCTTGGTCTCGAACACCGTGCCGGCGTCGGTCTTGACGCGGAACAGCGGATCGCCGATCCGCTCGATCTCTTCCACCATCTCGCCCAGGTGGAATTGCGGGTTGAACGGCTTGATCTGCTCCATCAGCGAATCGACCAGTTCCTGCGCCGAGCACTTCGGGATGCCGGGAATGTCGTAGATCGGCTTCTCGGGATAAAGCTCGGCGCACTGGCCGCCGACCTTGTCGAGGATGTCGACCAGGTGGCACTTCATGTCGAGCAGTCCAAGCTCGAACACCGCGAACAGGCCGCAGGGGCCTGCGCCAATAATAAGTACGTCAGTCTTGATGGGATCGCTCATAGCTTCGCGTTTTTTTGAGGGGGATGGGCGGCTTTCTAGCGGTCCGGCGCGGCCGGGAAAAGGGCAAAGCTCGCTTTTGTTGACGGGCCGCAGGCTTGCCCGGCGGCGATTCCTCCCGCTATGGGAGGGCTTGGAGGAATTCCAGTGAACGATCAGCCGTCCCCGCGCCCGGCGCGCCCCGTCCCCCAGCTTTCCGATTATCCGCATCACACCGATGACATCTGCCGGTTCGGCGACATGGACCCGCAGGGCCACGTCAACCAGTCGGTCTTCCTCACCTACCTGGAGAGCGGCCGGGTCGGCATGTTCCGCAACAAGGATCTCGGCATTGGCGTGCCGGGACTGACCTTCGTGGTGGTGCGCATGGAGGTCGATTACATGCGCGAGCTGCACTGGCCCGGCACCATCGAGATCGGCACCGGCGTCGCCGGGTTCGGCCGCTCCTCGTTCAAGGTGGCGCAGGGAATTTTCCGCGAGGGCGTCTGCTGCGCGACCGGGCTCGCCACCATGGTCTGCATGGACATCGCGACCCGCAAGGCAACCCCGCTTCCGGAGGCGGCAATCGAAAGGCTCGGCCGGTTCAAGCTGAAGCCGGCCTGATCGCCGTTCGCGAGAATTACGCCTGCCGCTCGGGTACGCGCAGCACCAGACCGTCGATCGCGTCGGTCACCTTGATCTGGCACGACAGCCGCGAGTTCGGCCGCACGTCGTAGCCGAAGTCGAGCATGTCCTCTTCCATCGGCGACGGCCCGCCGACCTTCTCCTGCCAGGCCTCGTCGACGTAGACGTGACAGGTGGCGCACGCGCAGGCGCCGCCGCATTCCGCCTCGATGCCCGGAATATCGTTCTTGATGGCCACTTCCATCACCGTGGCGCCCGGCTCGGCTTCAATGGTGCGGGAGGCGTCGGACGAATCGATAAATGTGATCTTGACCATGAATGAGCCGGGTGGACGCAAAGCGGGAGACCGGCCGGCCGGCCGGTGCGGCCTCTATCTATCGGCTCCGGGCAGGCGGCGCTAGGGGCTGGATTCAGGCCGCGGCGGCCCGATGGCGGACGCTCAGGATTTCGGCCACGGCCGCGGTGGCCTCCGCAACCGCGGCTGAAAGCGAGACAATCGCCAGCGCCAGCGCCGGCGCATCCGCCGTCTCGACCGCGGCCGCCGAGCGCGCCACCCGATGGGCGCCGACGCCGAGCGCAGACCCCTTCAGCGTATGCGCGCAGGCAACCGCCGAGGCCGGATCGCCGGCATCCATCCGCTGCATCAGCATGTCGGCCTGCCGGCTGAACAGGACCAGCACCTCGCGTTCGAGGCTGCGGTCGCCGAGCGTCATGCGGGTCAGATGTTCGAGATCGAGCGCGCTGTCGCTCACGGCGCTCTCGAAGCTGTCCATGGTCGTGAATGCGTTCATCTTCGATCCTCCCCCCAGGGGCTTTTCACCCTCTCAGCGGAGTTTGACCAGCAAACGACCAAATCCAGGTAAACGGGAGGCCGCCGTGCCACCGTTGCGGCGTCGAAGTCGGCGGTGACGGTTAACGCCGCCTTGCCCGCCGCGGTGGAACCTGCGCCTCCGGCGCGGCCAGAGCACCGTCCCGCACCGGCTGCAGCATCGTCACGTCGAACGCCGCTTCATCCTGCGAAGGCACCAGGCCGACATCGGCCGTTTCCGCAAGCGACGGATACCGCTCGTGCGCCACCGCCAGCATGATCTGCGCCGCACGAAGCCGGCCGTCGGACAGGCCGTCCCGCGCACCGTACGCAGCGCCGGACTCCGAGAACGCCGCGCGCGCGGCAGCATCGCGCGCCGACTGGATCGCGGCCTCGAAATCGCTCTGCTCGAACGGCTCCGCGACCACGATGCCGGCCCGTGCCGCGGTGACGTGGCTTGCGTAGCCGCACAGCGCCGTGGCGATCACGGGCAGACCGTTCACCACCGCTTCGAGGATCACCGTGCCGGTGGTGTCGTAGCGCGAGGGATGCAGCAGCAGGTCCGCCGCCGACATGACCTCAGGCATGTCCTCGCGGTGGCCGAGCCAGACGATGCGCGACGCGACACCGAGGCGGCGCGCGCGCCACGCAAGCCGGCGCGCCGCGCCGTCGGTCTCGCGCATGCCGGCAATCATGAGTCTCGCTTCGGGACAGCGCGCCAGCGCGTCGACCACGCGGTCGGTTCCCTTGGTTCTCGGCTGCGAGCCGGTGGTGAGCCAGACCCAGTCGCCATCGGCGAGACCGAGCGCTTCGCGCATCCGCATTCGCGTGCCGTCGTGCCGGAACTCCGGATGGCGGCGCGCGGCCGAAAGGGTCGGGGGCAGGAGATACATCCGGCGCGACGGCGTGTGCCACGCATCCTGATACGAGCGAAGCTGCGCTTCGCTCAGCAGGATCGTTCGTGTGCGGCTCTCGGGGCCGAAGGCGTCGCTCTCAAGAGCCACGCCGGTGCGGTAGCGCGGCAGCAGCCTGAGATACGGCTCCTCGGCCACCCGGTTGCCGATCGAGGGATCGGCGCAATAAAGCACGTCGAGGCCGAGCAGCTTGTCGAACCCGACGATCACGCGTTCGCCCGATCTGGCTTCGCGCAGGAAGTCGATCGCAAAGGCGTGCTGGCGGCCGTGATTGGTGAGCGCGCGGTTCGGCAGCGCAACCACTTCGATGCCGCCGGCATCGAGCCCGGGCGCGACCCGTTCGGCGTAGATCGTCACGTGATGACCGCGGGCGCGCAGCAGATGCGCGATGCCCAGGCAGTCGCGCTGCAACCCGCCGCCGGCGAACAGATTGACGATACCGAATGCGAAACGCATTGCCGGCCAGTTCAACTCCGCTTCGGGAAAACGCCCGATACGCATGGCAAATTATGGTTATCGAAAGGTAAATCCAGCCTCTTGGGCGGCTTCTGGGGCGGGTTTTCCGGTGCCATCCGGCGGGAACCGGTCAGAACACACCGGGAATGACCCGGTCGGTGCGCGCCACGTAGCGACGGTATTCATCCCCGAACGTCTCGGCCATCAGGCGCTCCTCGCGTCCGACCCGGCAGAAGAACAATGTGCCGAATCCGATGAGACCGGCCAGACCCGCCACCCAGTTCGGCAGCAGCAGCGCCTGCGCCACCGCCCACAGCCAGAACGCGGAATACATCGGATGGCGCAACCGGCTGTAGACGCCCGTGGTGACCAGCGAATGACGCTCGCGGATTTCCAGCGTGACCGACCAGTTGCGCCCGAGGTCGCGGTGCGTGCGGTGGAACAGCACCAACGCGGTGGCGAACGCCGCGGCGCCCAGCCAGCCCTGCAGCGGCGAAAACGGATAGCTCGCGAACCGCGGCACGCCCGCCACCACGTAGGACAGCGGGACAAGAAACAGCCCGCTGAACGAGATCGCCATCAGCAGCCATTCGCGATTGCGATCGAAACGGCGCAGCTTCGGCGTCCTGCGGGAACGCTGCTGGTGGCGGAACCGGATCGCGAACCAGCCTGCGACACCCAGGCCCCAGATCAGCTTCGCCAGGAACAGCGTCATGCAGCGCCCCGGTCGCGCCCCGAAGCCGCATCGGGCGCGGCTGCCGGCACCGTCTTCTCGACGATCGAGCCGTCCGGCGCGAAGAACGCGTTAAACCCGAGCGGCGTCAGCGCCATCTGAAACGCCGGCACGGGCCCGCAGCACATCATGTAGAAGTCGTACCAGTAGCGGCGTTCGTTCGCCATGACGAACTGGTGATGCAGCCGCATGAACCTGAACTCGATCCGCCGGTAGTTGCGCGCCTCGAGCATGTCGCGCATCCGCACCATGCGGATCACGGGCTGGCGGTCGAGACGGCTGTCGGTTCTCTCGCCGGTCGCCGGATCGCAGCGGTAGAAGCTGATCGGATCGGCGCGCGCGTGAAACTCCGCCCACTGCACGCCCGAATTCGCCACCCGCGACACGTCGAGACGCACCCGCACGGCATCGGGATGCAGCGTGAACTTGGCAATGGTCGATCCCACCGTGACAAGCACGACAGGCACGCCGCGCCGGCCCAGATCCGGCTCGCGATCCAGCGCGCGGGCCAGCGCATTGACGGCAAGCGTCGCACCGAGGCTGTGGCCGACCACCAGGATTTCGTCATAGGCCGGATCGCGGGCCGCATCGGCGATGCGCTGCGCGAACCGGTTGAGCCGCGCCTCCATGTCGAAGCGGCGTCCGTGCACAAGGTCGCCTGCGAAAATCCAGTCGTCCGCCGCCTGCAGGACGCGCCAGCGCCGCCCGAGCCGGTGCAGCAGCACGAAGAAGGCGGGGACCGCGACGGACGCCATCACCGCGGCAAAAGCAGAGCCGTTGAACAGCAGCAGGCTCGCGGCGATGTATCCGATCGCAAGCGCCCAGCAAGCGAACGAAACGAGATGAAACAGCGGGAACAGGAAGAACAGCCCGTACTTCCACTGCGCACGAAAGTAACAGGATGCGGTGCCGCTGCCGATGAAGTCCACCATCGCAGCGGCGAACAGCGCAAGCCGCCGCCACATCGGTCGCGCGCGGTCGGTTTCGACGAGGTCGCTCCACGCCAGCGGCTCGAACACGCTTTCGACGCGCCAGTTGCTGCCGCGCGTGGTGACGCTCCAGGAGCCCGATGCACGGGCCGATCCGGATTCCGCAGCGGCAAGCGCCACGTTCCAGGTGCGTGCGAACACCGGCATGCCGCGCAGGAACCTGCGGCGATGCCGCGCCGCGTCGACCGGTTCGTAACCTGCCACTTGCAACACGAGGCGACGCTTGACGCTGGCGCTTTTCATCATGGCGCTTTCTTGTTCGTTGATGGCCGGCGCGTCGCCGCCGGCGGGCGGCCCCGTCCGCAATTAATCTGATTCGGCGGTGGAGGCGTAACGAGCGGCCGGCGCGCCCGCCGGGAGCCGGTCAGCGCAACAGCGCGGACGGCAGCAGACGCCACAGACCCCGCTTCATCATCCCCGGCTTGCGGCGCAGCAGATGCAGGAACAGGGAGCGTGTGCGGCGTGCGGCGGCGCGGTCGCCGTTTCGCATGTGATTGAGCATGGCGCGCGCGGCGAGCGCGCGCTCGCCGTGGGTGAGGTCGTCGAACCGCGACACCAGCAGGGTGAAGTCGGCGTTGCCGCCGGCGCCCGCAGCAATGTCGGGATCGGCGAGATCGAGCAGGCGGTAAAGCGCGGCATCCTCGGCATGGAACGACGACGCTGCGTCCGCGCCGCGCCAGTCGGGCGCCGCGGACAGTGCGGCGGCGGGATCGCGGCCGGTCTCGCGGCGCAGCCGCGCGGAATGGCGCGCGAGCCTTGCCGAGAACGCCTGCCGGACTGCATTCCGCGCGGTGACATTGTCGCCGTGCACGCGATACTCGACCAGAATCTGCGGCAGGTTCGCGGTCTTTGCGTTCTCCGCGATGCGAAGCCAGAGGTCGTAATCCTCGGCGGCCTGGAACGCCGCACGAAAGCCGCCGAGCCGGCGCACCAGTTCGGCGCGCAGCATGACCGACGAATGCACGAACGGGTTGGCGCGCATCAGCAGGCGGTCGAGTTCGCCGGGGTCGGCGGGCGGACGCAACACGCCACGCTGCCGGCCGTCGCCGTCGATCTCCTGCGCCCAGCTACCGAGCAGACCGATCTCCGGATGACGGTCCAGATGTGCGGCCTGGCACTGGAAACGGTCCGGCAGCGCGCGGTCGTCGGCATCGAGCCTTGCGATGTAGGGCGCTTTCGCCTCCGCCAAGCCGCGGTTCAGCGCCGCCACCAGGCCCTGCGCATCCTGGCGGATGGGGCGGATCCGGCCGTCGCGGGCGGCCCGGCCGGCGAGAATGGCGGCGGTGCGATCCTCCGACCCGTCATCGATGGCGATCATTTCCCAGTCCCGCAGGGTCTGGCCCGCCACGCTGTCGACCGCCTCGGCAAGCCATCGTTCACCATTCCGGACCGGCAGGACGACTGAGACGAGGGGCTGCATCGGCGGGACGGGTCGGGCTGAGGTGACGGGATCGGCGCTGGCGATTGTGCCCGATGCCCCCGGCGGGCGACAGCGCCACGCCATCGCCCGCCAAACGCCACAATGGGCTGGCGTCATTGTCATCGCGGTTTGGAGACGGCTGTACCGGATCGGTACGGCTGTTGGGGTTCCGACAGCTTCAGTTTGCGACAACGCGGGCGTGGGAAGGGCCGGGCGGAGCGCCCAGCCCTTAAGCAATCCTTGGCCGAGAGCAAAAGATCGAGCGAATTCATCAAGTTGCGGATTAACGATGATTAAAAAAGCCTTACTCGCGCGGTTTCTTTCAACCCCCCGCGCCGGTAGGATGGAGGCTCGGCAGGAGCGGGCTCTGTGGAAAAGACTGTGCAGAACTTCTGCTGCCGGAGGCATTCGATCCCGGCGGGGAAATGACGGCGATCACGCGAGCGGCGCGCGGCTGAGGGGCAATTCCAGTCAGTTTGCGGCCGAAATGTATTGAGTAACAACGCGAGGCGACGGCGGACATGGCGAACTCTCCGAAAAAGATGCAGGACCCGGCGGAATCCGCGCTTTCGGCGATCCAGGCTGCTCTGGGCACGACGGCCGAGCCTGCGCCGGCCGCCCGCGCTGCCGCTGCGCCGGAGCCGGTCGTTCCCCAGCCTGAGCCGCGCCGCCAGATCCACGCCACGCCGGCCGACGAGAGCCTGTTCGAGGCGCCCGGCCCCATCGCGGCCGACGACACCATGCCGCCGCGCCGCGCCGCCAACGACGACCGTCAATCGATCGGCATGATCCTGCAGACCCTGCAGCGCCATCCGCCGCGCACCTCCTACGTGGTGGCGTCGGTGTTCGCGTTCGCCTGGGTGCTGGGCGGACTCATTCTGGCATTCCTTTATCTTCCCGATCTGCAGGCGACGGTGTCGCAAGGCGCCGCCGGCGTTCCGGCGATGTTCGGTCTCGCCGCCTTCGTGCTTGCGCCCGTGCTCTTCTTCTATGCGCTCGCCCACATGGTGTGGCGCTCGCAGGAATTGCGCCTGATCGCGCAGTCCATGGCCGGCGTCGCGATGCGGCTTGCCGAGCCGGAGGAGGTGGCGCGCGAATCCATCGTGACGGTCGGTCAGGCGATCCGCCGCGAGGTCGCGGCGATGGGCGACGGCGTGGAGCGTGCGCTGGCGCGCGCCGCCGAGCTTGAGGCGCTGGTCGCCAACGAGGTGTCCGCGCTCGAGCGCGCCTACCACGAGAACGAAGTCCGCATCCGCGGCCTGCTCGAGACCCTCGCCCACCAGCGCGACACCCTGGTCGCGCAGGGCGAGCAGGTCCGCAACGCCATCACCAGCGTGCACCTCGACCTGACCAGCGACATCGCCACCGTCAGCGACCACGTGTCGGACCGCGTCAACGACAGCGCGCAGAAGATCGTTCAGGCGCTCACCGAGAAGGGCGAGCACATCACGCTGGCGCTTGGCCGGGCCGGCGACTTCATGATCGGCGCGCTCGGCGAGCGCGGCGGCGACCTGCTGGAGCGGCTTGAGCGCACCAGCATGGAGACCACCGAAGCGATCTCCACCGCCAGCGACCGGCTGACCTCCAGCCTGAACTTCAAGACCGACCACATCTCCGAGGAGTTCTCCGAGCTGACCAACAACCTCTCCATGATGATGGAGACGCGGCTCGACGACGTGACGCAGGGCTTCTCGCAGCGGTCCAACGCCATCGTTCAGATGATGGATGACCGGTCGCAGCAGATCACCGACGGCCTGGTCGACACCACCAGCCGCCTCGCCGAGACCATCGTGACGCGCGGCGACGAGGTCAACAACACGCTGAAGTCGACCGGCGACTCGCTCGTCCTCGATCTCAGTCTGCGCGGCAGCGACGTGGTGGCCAAGCTCGAGCAGACCGGCACCAGCATCGCCGAGACCCTCACCGAGCGCGGCAACAACGTCAGCGAGGCGTTCCGCACGAGCGCCGAGGGCGTCACCGAGGCGTATCGCGTCAGCGCCGAGAACTTCAGCGAGGCGTTCCGCACCAACGCGGAGACGCTGGCGTCCAGCGTGGCGAGCCACAGCGACCAGGTGCGCGACCTTCTGGCCGCCCGCCTGCAGGCGTTCGAGCAGATGTTCTCCACTGGCGGCTCCGAGCTGGCCGAGAAGATCTCGCGCGACAGCACGACGCTCGGCAACCTGATCACCCGGCATGTCGCTGAATTCGACCGCACGGTGAAGACCTACGGCGGCGAACTGGTCGAACGGCTCGGCCAGCGCACGCAGGAAGTCACCGACTCGATGCGGACCTACATCGACGGCTTCGACGCCAAGGTCGGCACCAAGTCGGCCGAGGTCACCGCCACCCTCGACCAGCGCCTGTCGCGCTTCCAGGAGGCGCTCGACAGCCGCACCCAGACCCTCAACGAGGCCCTCTCCTCCCGCGTCATGGACATCGCCCGGACGCTGGCCGAGGGCGGCAAGGAGGTCGTCGCCGCGCTCGACAAGCGGATCGGCGACGTCACCGCCGCGATCGACACCCGCGGCAACGAGCTTGCCGACACCATCGGCGGCAAGATCTCCGACATCGACAAGGCGCTGGGCAACCGCGCCATGGAGGTCGCCAACACGCTCGACACCCGGATCGGCCGCTTCGAGCAGTTGCTGGTCGGCCGCGCCGAGCACGTCACCGAGCAGATCGAGATCCGCACCAAGGCGGCAGCCGACGCGCTCAACGCGCGCATGGAACAGCTTGCCAGCTCGATCCAGACCAACTCCGCCGAGGCCGAGCGCGTGCTCTCCGCGGCGGGCGGCAGCGCCGAGCGCTCGCTGGTGCAGGCGAGCGAAAACGCCCAGCGGTCGCTCATACAGGCCAGCGAGACCGCCGAGCGTTCGCTCACGCAGGCCAGCGAAACCGCCGAGCGGTCCCTCGCCCAGGCCAGCGGCAACGCCGAGCGTGTGCTCGGTCAGGCCTCGAGCGAGGCCGATCGGGTGCTCGGCCAGCTCACCGGCAATGCCGAGAAGGTGCTGGGCCACGTCAGCGTCAACGCCGAGAAGGTGCTCGGCGAGGTGGCCGGCAAGGCCGAGACCGTGCTCGGCCAGGCGACCGCCACCGCGCAGCGCGCGGTCGGCAACATCACCGGCGAGGTCGAGCGTTCGCTCACCGCGGTGTCGACCGGCATCAGCACCGTGCTGAAGCAGAATGCGACCGACGTGGAGCGCACCCTGCTCGGCGTCAGCGCCGAGGTGGCGCGCAGCTTCGTCGGCAAGGCCGACGAGATCAGCGCCCAGGTCAGCGCCCGCGCCGCCGAGATGACCAAGATCCTCGACGCCAACTCCAGCACGCTGCTGGGCGCGCTCGGGGTCAAGAGCCGCGAGTTCACCACCGAGATCGGCAAGGCGACGGAAAGCGCGCTGAAGTCCATCGAGTCACAGGGCTTCACCTTCACCCGCACGATGATGGACAACAGCGAGCAGCTCGCACGTCAGGTCAACGAGGCGAGCGAGAGCGCCACCGCCGCCGTGAACCTCACGCTGAAGAGCCTGCAGGACAACACGCAGGCGGCCATCACGCAGTCCACCGCGACCGCCAAGGCCACCGTGTCGGAAATGCTGGAAACCCACAGCATGCTGCGCGCCGACACCACCGCCCTGTTCGAGCGGCTGCGCGAGGCCAACATCCTGCTGCAGGAGGTGCTGTCGGGCGCTCACGAGAACATGAGCGCGCTGGAGAACACCCTCGTCACCCGCGTCTCCGAGTTCGTATCCACCATGAACGAGGTGGCCGAGCGCAGCGGCGTGGCCAGCAGCCAGGTCGATCAGCACATCACCGAGTTCCACAGCGTCACGTCGAAAGTGCTGGCGGACCTCTCGCAGCTTTCCGGCCAGTTCGACCAGCACGGCCGTTCGCTGGCCGAGGCGGTCGCCCTGGTCGACGTCAGCAACCGCAAGAGCGCGGAAAGCCTCGACGAGCGCCGCAGCACGATCGAGACCGTCGTGGCCTCGCTCGACAGCCGCAGCGCCGATCTCGAGGAGCGGCTGAAGAGCTTCTCCTCGCTGCTCGAGGAATCGCTGGAAGGCGCCACCACGCGGGCCCGCGACATCGCCCGCATCATGGCGGAGTCCACCGCTCAGGGCCTGCAGACCATGGAGCAGGAGCGCTCGCGCACCGCGGAGACCCTGCGCGCCATGCAGATGGAGACCGCCGAGTCGCTGCAGGGCATCCAGAGGGAGACCGCCGAATCGCTGCAGGGCCTCCAGAAGGACACCACCGAATCGCTGCGAAGCATCCAGAGCGAGACCAACGAGACGCTCCGCGCCGTTCAGGCCGAATCCACCGATCGCCTGCGCAGCATCTACGGCGAGCACTCCGGCGAGACGCAGGAGATGCTCACCTCGACGGCGGAGCGGTTTGCCGACACGCTGCAGGGCCTCAAGCAGATGGCCTCCGAGATGCAGCGTGAGCTGGAGGCGACCCGCGCCGAGCTTCGCCGCGGCATCTTCGAACTGCCGCAGGAGACCGCCGAGAGCGCCGCGCAGATGCGCCGCGTCATCGTCGACCAGATCGAGGCGCTGGCCGAACTCAACCGCATCGTCGCCCGGCACGGCCGCGGCCTCGATGCAGCCGAACCGGCCCGGCGCCGCGAGGAACCGGCCGCCGCCATGACGGCCGCGGCCCGGCTCGACGCGCCGCGGTTTCCCGAAACCCGCAGCGAAGCGCCGCGCATGGAGCCGCCCCGCGTCGATGCGCCACGCATGGAACCGCCGCGCGGCGACATGATCCAGCGGCCCGCCCCTGCCCCGCGCATGGACATCACCGGCGCGGCCCCGCCGCCGCGGCGCGCGGATGCGCCCTCGCTCAGCCCGGCTCAGCCGCAAAACGGCGGCAACCGCAGCGGCGGCTGGCTGTCGGAGTTGCTGCACCGCGCCTCGCGTCCGGAAGAACCCGGCGCCGAGGATCGCGCGCCCGCTCCGCGCAGCGCCGAGCCACGCGCCGCCCACCACACCATCGAGTCGCTCGACTCGCTGTCGGTGGACATCGCGCGGATGATCGATCACGACGCTGCGGCCGAACTGTGGGACCGCTACCGCCGCGGCGAGCGCAACGTGTTCACCCGCCGGCTCTACACCATGCAGGGCCAGCGCACGTTCGACGAGATCCGCCGCAAGTATCGCGCCGACCGCGACTTCAAGCAGACGGTCGACCGCTACATCGGCGAGTTCGAGCGGCTTCTGGAAGAGGTCTCGCGCGACGACCGCGGTCAGGTGGTGGCGCGTACCTACCTCACCTCGGAGACCGGCAAGGTCTACACCATGCTGGCCCACGCCGCCGGACGGTTCGGCGAATAGCCGGACCTGCCACGATCGGAAAAAGCACGGGCGCGTCGCAGGACGCGCCCGTTGCATTTCAACGGCACGCAGCGCGGACCTACTGCGCCTTCGCGGCCGGATAGACCGCCAGTTCCGAGAACTGCTCCTGCTCGCAGCGATCGATGAAGATGCCGCGCCGCACCTCGGTCACGGTCCATTGCCTCAGGAATACGCCGAAATACACCGGCGCGGCGCGGCCGCCCGTCGTGTCGGTGACCCGCAGGCATGTCATCCATTCGCCGGGCTGCGGCGCCACCGCGGGGCGCAGCCCGGCTATCTCGAAATTGGTGAATTCCGGCCGCGCCCGCAATGTCGACACGGGTCCGCTCTGCGACACGATCCTGCGGTAGTCGTTGGCCGGCGACGGACTGTGCTGCACCGCCGGCAGCTCCGCGAGCCCGCAGCCGGACAGCATCAGCAATGCTGCGAGAGACGCAAACCTGGACACGATCCCACTCTGACGTCTCTGGATGGCCGATTTGCGATCCCGGATGTGGACCGGACCTGAAATGACAAACCTAATGGCAATCGCGGAAGCTGCCTACACGATATAATGCTGCGATGACTCTGCCGCTTTCCCTCACCGTCCGCACCGAGCGCTGGCCGATCGCCGGCAGCTTCACCATCAGCCGGGGCGCCAAGACCGAGGCCGTTGTGGTCGTCGCCGAACTGTCCGACGGACGTCACCGCGGCCGCGGCGAGTGCGTGCCCTATGCACGCTACGACGAAACCGTCGCCGGGGTGAATGCTGCGCTTGAGGCGATGGCTGGACCACTGGCGAAGGGGCTGGACCGCGAGGGCTTGCAGGCCGCGATGCCGGCCGGCGCAGCGCGCAATGCGCTCGATTGTGCGTACTGGGACCTCGAGGCCAGGCGCACCGGACACCCGGTCCACACCCTCCTCGGCATTGCCGAGCCGAAGCCGGTCATCACCGCCTACACGATCTCGATCGGCACGCCGCAGACCATGGCGGATGCCGCACGGGCCGCCTCGTCGCGTCCGCTGCTGAAGGTCAAGCTCGGCGCGCCCGGCGACATCGAGCGGATCGCCGCGGTCCGCGCCGCGGCGCCCGCCAGCACGCTGATCGCCGATGCCAACGAGGGCTGGACTGCGGACAGCCTCGCGGCAAATCTCGCCGCCTGTGCGGCGGCCGGCGTCACGCTGATCGAGCAGCCGCTGCCGGCGGCCGATGACGCCGCGCTCGGTTCCATCGAACGCACCGTGCCGGTCTGCGCCGACGAGAGCGTGCACGACCGGGCTTCGCTGGCGCGGCTCGCGGGCCGCTACGATGCCGTCAACATCAAGCTCGACAAGACCGGCGGCCTGACCGAAGCGATGGCGATGGCGGACGAAGCCGAGCGGTTCGGCTTTGCCGTCATGACCGGCTGCATGGTCGCGACCTCGCTCTCGATGGCGCCGGCGCTGCTGGTGGCGCAGCGCGCCCGTGTGGTCGATCTCGATGGCCCCCTGCTGCTGGCACAGGACCGGCCGGACGGGCTAAGGTACGAGGGAAGTCTGGTGTATCCACCCTCGCGCGCGCTGTGGGGCTGAACCATGATCACCCGCCGCTTCATCCTCGCCACCATGCCTGCACTGGCCGCAGCCGCGCCGGCGCTGGCGCAGGCCCGCACCATCCGCATCGGCACCCCTGCTCCGATCCTCGCCAGGCTCAATGCGGCGATCAACAAGGGGCTGGCGTCGGCGAAAACCAGGGCCACGCTCGACCGCTTCAGCTCGATCGCCAGGATCGGCTCGCCGGCCGACTTCGGGGCCTTCATGGCCGACCAGCACAAGCGCTGGGGCGACCTGGTCCGGCTCACCGGAGCCAGGGTCCAGTAACGATAAACGGGCCTCTCCGGGCGGTGCTTTCCGGCGGCGCGAGCAGGCGTGGCCGCCGGGCCCGCCGGCCCCTTTCCATGAAGCCCCGCGACAAGCCGTCGCGGCCCAAAAGCCGTTTTGTCAAAGGAAGTTAGAGGATTCCAGTGTGACCTTGCGGTCACGTCGGCCGGGTTCCTGCGGAAGGGTGATTCGAGCCTCTTCCACACATGGGGCCGATCATTTACAAAGGTTAATAGAGCGGCGCTGCGAATACGGGTTTCGGGGGTATGCGACGTCGGGCAGCCTTGGTGGGCGCTGCGATTTTGGCGCTCTCAACTATCAACGCATCGGCATTGGTCAGGATTACCGACGACGTCGGCGGTCGGATCGGAACCTACGTCGAGGCATATTCAGCGGTCCGCGCTTCCGGACAGCGGGTGGTGATCGACGGGGCCTGCCTGTCGGCCTGCACGCTGGTGCTGGGCATCGTGCCCCGCGACCGGATCTGCGTGACCCATCGCGCCACGCTCGGGTTCCATGCCGCGTGGATGCCGGGCCCGGCCGGACGGCCGGTGCGGAGCGCGGTCGGCACCCAGGCGCTGTGGGAGGTCTATCCCCCGCACCTGCGGCGCTGGATCAGTTCGCGCGGCGGCCTGCAGTCCAAGATGATCTTCCTGCGCGGCCGCGAACTCGCGTCGATGTATCCGCGCTGCCGCTGAGCCGCAGTCAGCCCCGGTGACGTGACAGACGCTGCGCGGCGAGCGCGCAGCCGAGCCCGCCCAGCGCCATCGCCGCCATGGCGAGATAGGCCCGCCCGCCCACAGCGGCATAAAGCAGCCCCGACACGACGGTCGCCGACGCCATCACCGTTCCCGCCAGTGTGGCGATCAGCCCCTGCGCCGTCGCCGCCAGCTCCCGGGGCACCGTCCGCGCGAGGAATCCCATTGCGCCGAGATGGGCGGCGCCGAACGAGCAGGCGTGCAGAAGCTGCAGCAGCGGGAGCGCCGCCGCTGGCGGATCGAACGCCATCGCGGTCCAGCGCAGCACCCCGCCCGCCGAACCGATCGCCAGCAGCACCAGCGGGCCGATCGCGGCGGGGAGCCGCGCCGAGCAGGCGAACAGCACCACCTCGGCCAGCACGCCGAGGCCCCACAGCACGCCGATGCTGAGACCGTCGAAGCCGGCGGCGCGCCAGTCCAGCGTCGAGAAGCCGTAATAGAGCGCGTGGCTGCCCTGGGTCAGCGCCGCAGCCGCGGCGACTGCGATAAACGCCGGATTGCGCAGCAGCACGCGCGGCGAGGCGGGCTCGGCCGCAGCAGCGGTCCTCGTTTCCAGCGGATCGAGCATGATCGCGGCAAGCGTCGCGGCAACCAGCGCCGTGACGATCAGCCAGATCAGATGCACCGCATCGATCACGCCGAGCAGCAGCCCTGCCCCCACGTTGGCGGCGATGAAAGCCACCGAGCCCCACAGCCGCACCGGCCCGTAGGCGCGGCCGCGCTCGCCCAGGCCGGTGAGCGCGTACGCATCCGACAGCGCCATGATCGGCGCCACCGCCACCGCTGCGATCGTGAACATGGCAAGGATCGCGATGGCGCCGTCCGCAAATCCCACCGCCATCATGGCGAGCGCGCCCGCCGCCGAGCAGATCACCAGCGTCGCCTTGATGGCGCGATGGCGGTCCGCGGCGCTGGTGATGAACGGAACCGCGACGATGCGCGCCAGCATCGGAACCGCGATGACGAGGCCGATGGTCGCGGCGTCGAGCCCGCGCGCCTCCAGCCACACCGGAAAGAACGGCAGTTGGATACCGCCATACAGGAAATAGGCGGCGTAAAAGGCGCCGAGCTTCAGGACGAATCGATCGGTGGATAGCTGGTGGGAATGGGCCATCGAGCCGATTGCGGTCCGGGAGCGATCGTGCAGATTGGCTTGAGATTTCTCACAGCGGTTCGCGCATGTCCAACGAGCCTGTGTCGACAAGGCTTATGGCGCAGCCGGCGCCGGAAGACCGCGGCCCGGCGGAGGCATCGCCGGCGACGCTCGACGAGCTTCGTGCCGAGTTTGCCGCCCTGCTCGATCACGTCGCCCGGATCAGGACGGCGGTCGGCGCGCTGAACGACCGGCAGCGCGACGTCGAAATCCTGATGCTGGCGTTCGACGAGCGCTCGGATCGCTTCGCGGCGCGTCTGGCGGCGTCCGCCCCCGAAACCGTTGCGGAGACCGCGACCGTCGCCCCCGTCCCCGCCGATCCGGTCGAGGAAGCGGCGTTCCGCGAGGCTCTGGCGCCGGAGCCCGCCGGACAGGACGCGCCGCAGCCCGGCCCCCACGACGCGGAGGCCGCGCAGCACACCGGCGAGGACGACCAGGTTCCGACCGTGTCCGACGTGGTGTCCCGGCTCGGTCGCAGCGAGGACGCGACGAAGCTGCCAGACGCTGCGGCCGCGGAAACCTACAGCCCGAGCGCGGTCGAGCTGCTTGGCGCGATGGTGGAGCGGCTGGCCGCGGCGATGCCGGCGGCCTCCCCGGCTGCCGCCGCCTGTGCGGCTCCTCCCGCCCGCGAGCCCCTCGAGGAGCTGCTGCCGGAGGCCGACATGGACCTGATGTGGGTCGATCCGGAGCCGGAACCAAACGCCGCCGGTCCCGTCCTCAAGGACGCACCGGATGATCCATCCGGGCCGGCGCCCGCAGAAGGCTACGCCGAACCGCCGTTCGATCTGCCGCCATCCCCCGACAGCGCAGACGAGAAGCCCGGGCCGGAGCCCGCCGCACGGCCGGTCATGCCGGAGCTCGACCTGCTGACGAACTTCGCACGGACCGATGCGGCGCCCCACATGCCGCCGGAAATCGGCACCGCCGTCATCTTCGGGCCGCGCCAGCCCGACGATCCCGAGGCCACCGGGCAGGCCACCGCGGTCGAGCCTGAGGCCGTGGCGGCTGCGGTTGCCGGGGCCGCCGTTGCGGCAGCCCCCGCCACTCCGGCGGAGGTCGAGGATCTCCTGTTCGAGCAGACCGCCGACGCCGATCCCGACCCGGCGGCGGCTTTGCTCGGGCCGCCGGAGCCGGAGCCATCACCACAACCCACAGCCGGGCCATTGCGTGCGGATGCCGCAGAAGCCGAGGCAGACGCGACGGCAAGCGATACGGCCGCGACGTCGTCCACCGAGACGGAAACCGGATCGCACCAGCCGCAGCCAAATCCGGCCGCGCCGCCACGTCCCGATCCGCTCGCGCCGCTGAAGGCGATGAGCGACGCGGAGCGCATCGCGCTGTTCGAGTGACGGCC
>CAZGSW010000083.1:0-1155 GCA_964528635.1 uncultured Rhodoplanes sp.
GGTGAAAGCCGTCCGCATCCATTCCCATGGCGGTCCCGAGGTGATGCGCTTCGAGGACATCGAACTGCCGCCGCCCGGGCCCGGCGAGGCACGGCTTCGCCACACCGCGGTGGCGCTCAACTTCTCCGACATCAACGTGAGGCGCGGCGGCTTCTACCAGAAGGACCCGCTGCCGATGCCGATCATCCTGGGCAACGAGGCCGCCGGCGTGGTGACCGCGCTGGGACCAGGCGTGACCGGCTTCACGGCCGGCGACCGCGTCGGCTATTGCGGAACCGGATCGAACTTCTGGGCCCGCACCGGCGCCTACGCGGAACAGCGCAACGTCCCGGCGGAGCGGCTGATGAAATTGCCCGATACGGTCACGGACCGGCAGGCCGCCGCGCTGATGCTGAAAGGTCTCACCGCGTCGAGCATCGTCAACCGCATCTGCCGGCCCAAGCCCGGCGATACGGTTCTGGTGCACGCCGCCGCGAGCGGAGTCGGGCTCCTGCTGGTGCAATGGTCGAAGCATTTCGGCGCCACTGTGCTCGGCAC
Organism: uncultured Rhodoplanes sp.; assembly: GCA_964528635.1. Lineage (GTDB taxonomy): Bacteria > Pseudomonadota > Alphaproteobacteria > Rhizobiales > Xanthobacteraceae > Z2-YC6860. The sequence goes on from CAZGSW010000083.1 coordinate 538, forward strand.
GGTTGGCAACGCGGAGAAGGCGCGCATCGCCAGGGAGCACGGCTGCGACCATGCCATTCTGTATCGCGAGACCGACTTCATCGCCGAGGTCAAACGGCTGGCGCCGGGCGGCGCCAATGCGGTGTTCGACGGCGTCGGCCTCGACACCTTCGAGAGGTCGTTCGACTGCATGGCGCCGTTCGGCATGATCGTGAACTACGGTAACGCCTCCGGGCATGTGCCGCCGCTGGATATCCTCAAGCTGTCCCTGAAGGGCTCCCTGTCGGTGTGCCGCCCCGGGGTGAGCCATTTCCTCGGCGACCCGGACCGGTTCCGGGCGCTGTGCGGGGAGCTGTTCGGAGCGGTCGGCCGGGGCATCCTGAAAACCACGGCGATCCGCACCTATCCGCTGGCCGAAGCGGCCACGGCGCACCGCGACGCCGAGGCGGCAACCCACGCCGGGCCTGTGGTTTTGCTGCCTTAACGCAGTGTTAACGGACCCGGCGAAAGGTATATGATGCAGAAGATGCGGCGGACCTGACTGAGGCCAAACTTCAGGACCGCAGCCGAAGGGCTCCCGGCAACGGGGGCCCTTCTCTGTTATTTCGCCCTGTTCTCTCATCTGTCATGCCCGGCACA
>CAZGSW010000083.1:1255-17240 GCA_964528635.1 uncultured Rhodoplanes sp.
TCCGCCTGCGAGCGCAGGTGGAACAGGTTGCGGTTGAAGTTCGACTGGTTGACGATCCGCGCGGTGCGCTCCATGCGGTTGCGCTGATAGAGCTGCAGCGCGTCGGGAATGCTGTCGCGCAGGCCGAGCGCGCGGGTGAGCACCGCGCCGTCCTCGATCGCCATCGCCGCGCCCTGCGCCAGATAGGGCAGCGTCGCGTGCGCGGAATCGCCGAGCAGCGTGGCGCGCTTCGAACTCCAGTTCGACAGCGGCTCGCGGAAGAACAGCGACCAGCGGTAGCACTGGTCCTTGTCGGCCGCGTCGATGATGGTCTGGATCGCCGGATGCCAACCCCGGTAATGCTCCTTGAGCATGTTCCACGGCAGCTTGACCGTCCAGGACTCGCCCGACACCTCGTCGGTCTCGACCAGCCCGACGAAATTCAGCAGCTCTCCCCCGCGCAGGTAGTAGCAGACGACGTGACCGCCGGGGCCCATGAACACCGACATGACCTGCTCGAGCGTGTCGGGCGGCAGCTTCGCGGTCGGCACCACCAGCCGCCAGGCGGCGTCGCCGGTGTAGGTCGCCGGAATGTCGCCGACGATCTGGCGCGCCACCGCCGACTTCAGCCCGTCGGCGCCAACCAGAAGATCGCCCGTTGCGCTGCCGCCGTTGTCGAACCGCAGCGTGACGCCGCTGTCGCTCTCCTCGAATCCGACGATCCGATGATTGAGCCGCACGATACCGGGATCGATCGCACGCGCACGCGCGGCGAGGATGTCATGCAGGTCGGCGCGATGAAGCTGGGTGTAAGGCGCGCCGTGGAGCCGCTTGTGCTCCTCGGAGAGCGAGAACCGCTGGATCACCTCGCCGGTGTCGTGCAGGCGGAACACGTAGGCACCCGGACTGACGCCCGCCTTCACGATCTCGTCCTCCATGCCGAGGTCGCGCAGCACATGCATGGCGTTGGCGCTGATCTGGATGCCGGCGCCAATCTCCGCGAGTTGCGGCGCCTGCTCGTAGATTTCGACGTGATGGCCGGCTTTGGCGAGACAGGATGCCGCGGTGAGCCCCCCGATACCCGCCCCGGCGACGAGGATGCGGTATTTTTTCATCGTCACGGTCTTAGCAGATTTTCCGGCGGGGCAAGGCCGCGTTCAGGCCCGCGCACGCTTGCGGGCCGGGCTGCCCTGCCCCGAGGCCGCGCCAATCAACTGGTCCGCAGCGGCCCTGGCCTGCTCGGTGACCTCCGCGCCCGCCAGCATGCGGGCCACCTCCTCGCGGCGTTGCGGCGCCTCCAGTTCGGTCACGCGGGTCGCCATCCGCCTGCCCTTGTCCATCACATCCTTGGCGATGAGATAGTGCTTGCCGGCGCGCGCCGCGACCTGCGGCGCATGGGTCACGGTCACCACCTGGACGCGGCCGCCGAGCCGGGCCAGCCGCACCCCGATCGCATCGGCGACGGCGCCGCCCACGCCGGTATCGATCTCGTCGAACACCAGCGTCGGCGCGGAGCCGCGGTCGGCCAGCGCCACCTTCAATGCCAGCAGAAAGCGTGCAAGCTCGCCGCCGGACGCCACCTTCATCAGAGGGCCGGGCCGCGTGCCGGGGTTGGTCTGCACCCAGAACTCGACCCGGTCGATGCCGTTCGGCCCGGCCGACGCGGCATCGCTTGCGATCTCGGTGGAGAACTTCGCCCGCTCGAGCTTCAGCGGCGCAAGCTCGGCGTTCACTGCCTTGTCCAGTTTCTGCGCGCTCTTGCGCCGCGCCGCCGACAGCGCATCGGCGGCCTTGGCAAACTTCGTCTGCGCCTCTTTCGCCGCCGCCTCCAGCGCGGCGAGACGTTCCGCACCGGCGTCGATCAGCGCAAGGTCGGCGGCATATTTCTCCGCCAGGGCGCTCAGTTCATCGACCGGCGCATTGTACTTGCGGCCGGCGGCACGCAGCGCAAACAGCCGCTCCTCGATCCGCTCCAGCTCGTGCGGATCGTGATCAGCCGCGGCAAGCGCCTGCTCGAGATGGCCGCGCGCCTCCTCCAGCGCATTGAGCGCCACGTCGAACGCCTTCACGGCCGGCTCCACCAGTGCCTGGGCCTGTGCCGCGCGCCGTTCCAGCCGCCGCACCGCCGACGCCAGCGCCGGCACCGGCGAGGACGCTCCGGCCACGGCGTCGTGGGCCTCGCGCAGGTCGTCCGCGATCTTCTCGCCCTGCATCATGACGGTGCGGCGTTCCGCCAGCGCGGTCTCCTCGCCAGCCTGCGGTGCGAGCTTGCGGAGTTCGTCGGCGGCGTGGCGCAGCCAGTCGGCTTCGCGCGCCGCACGCTCGACATCGCCACGATGGCGTTCGACGGCCGCTTCGGTGTCGCGGCGCGCCTCCCACAGGCGGGCGACCTGATCGGCCTCGGTATCCAGTTCAGCAAACGCATCGAGCAGGCGGCGGTGCGTTCCCGCATCGACCAGCGCGCGGGCATCGTGCTGGCCATGAATCTCCACCAGCGCTGCACCGACCTGCTGCAGCGACTGCACGCTGACCGGCTGGTCGTTGACGAATGCCCGGGTGCGGCCGTCGGCGAACTGCACGCGCCGAAGGATCAGCGGCTCATCCCGCGGGATATCGATTTCGGTGAGCAGCGCGCGCGCCGGATGCTTTGGCGACAGGTCGAACATGGCCGTCACCTGGCCCTGCTCGGCTCCCTGCCGCACCAGTGTCGCGTCGCCCCGCGCGCCCAGCGCAAGCGCGAACGCATCGAGCAGGATCGACTTGCCGGCGCCGGTCTCACCGGTCAGCGCGGCCAGCCCTTCGCCAAAGTCGATGTCCAGGCGGTCGATCAGAACGATGTCACGAATCGAGAGCCGGGCCAGCACGGCAAAGCCTTTACCGCATGCGGCCGGACTGACTCCGGCCGTCGGCGCAGTTGTAAAGATGCCGACGCCCGGCACAAGGCCTGTGCCCGGCCGGCGGAAGGCCCGACCGGGGGCGCCGGACGCGAAGTTGTGGGTAATGCGGGCTCGATGATTTCCTAGCCGACGCCGATCTTCTTGAAGGCACGGCTGATCCAGGAGCCCTGGTTTTCCTGCGGCTCGAGGCCGCCGGACTTCACCAGCTTGTAGGCGTCCGAGTACCAGCGGCTGTTCGGGAAATTGTGACCGAGCACGGCCGCGGCGGTCTGCGCCTCATGGGCGATGCCGAGCGCCATGTAGGACTCGGTCAGCCGCATCAGCGCTTCCTCGACATGCCGGGTGGTCTGGTATTGCGTCACCACGATCTTGAAACGGTTGATCGCGCCGGTGAAATCCTTCCGCTTCATGTAGTAGCGGCCGATTTCCATCTCCTTGCCGGCGAGTTGATCGCGCGCCATGCCGATCTTCTGCTTCGAGGCAATGGCGTATTCGGAATTCGGGAACTTGCGCGACACCTCCTCCAGCGCCGCAATCGCGCGCTCGGCGCGATTCTGGTCGCGCGAGACGTCGGGGATCTGGTCGTAATACGAAGAGCCGATCAGGAACTGCGCATAGGCCGCGTCCGGGCTGCTGGGGTGCAGGGTCACGAAACGCCGTGCCGCCACCACCGCGTCGTCGTAATTGCGCGCCTCGTAGCGAGCATAGGCGGTCATGATGAGGGATTTGCGCGCCCAGTCCGAATACGGGTGCTGGCGCTCGACCTCTTCGAATTTCTTGGCTGCCGCCGGGTAGTCGCTCTTCTGGTTCAGGAGGAACACGCCTTCGTTGTAGAGCTTCTCGGCCGGCATGTCGGGGCCGAGTTCGTCGCTCTTCGAGAACATGTTGGTGAGGCTGCTGCAGCCGGCCGCAGGGATCAGCACCAGCGCCAGCGCCATGATCCGCGCAACAGGCAGCAAACGCCGCGCTCCCGCAGGGATCGATGACACTCCAGCCCCGGAGGCGGGAGAAGACGGCAACATGCGAAGCAACTCACGCGGCATGATCATGATGAACGCGATTGGCCCGTCGCCCCGAAGCTCAAGGGCACGGATCCGCGCCCTATCTATTTGAAAAACAAAGGTTGATCAAACGTTTAACCCGACATTCGGCCAGCAATAAGGCGCGATGTCAGGAAACCTCGGGGGCAAATGCCGCAGCGGCAAGCCCCACCGGCACCTCGGCATGGCCCCTCACGGCGCGCCGCGGCGCCTCCGCCGGGACCTCGACCACGGTCCAGGCCGACTTGTCCGCCATCAGGGCCGAGATCACCGCATGGTTCAGGCTGTGGCCGCCGCGCACCGAGCGGTAGGCGCACAGCAGCGGAGCCCCGGCCAGCGACAGATCGCCGATCGCATCGAGCGCCTTGTGACGCACGAATTCGTCGGCAAAACGCAGACCTTCCGGGTTGAGCACCCGGTCTTCCGTAATCACCAGCGTGTTGTCGAACGAAGCGCCAAGCGCGTAGCCGGCATTCCAGAGCTTGGCCACGTCGCGCATGAAGCCGAAGGTGCGGGCGCGCGCGATTTCATGCCGGAACGACGACGGATCGACCTCGACCCCGATCGACTGACGGCCGATCAGCGGATGATCGAAGTCGATTGCCACATCGATGCGGAAGCCGTTCGCATACGGCAGCAGTTCGCCGTAAGCCTCGCCCTGAGACACACGGACGGGCTTGAGAACCTTGGTGAAGCGGCGCGGCGCCGCCAGCGTCGCAACCCCGGCCTGGTCGATCGCAGCAACGAACGGAGCGGAGCTGCCGTCCATGATCGGCACTTCGGGTCCGTCGATCTCGATGATCGCGTTGTCGACGCCAAGGCCGGTCAGGGCGGCGAGCACATGCTCGGCGGTCGAGCACAGCGGTCCCTCCGCATCGCCAATGACGGTTGCAAACTCGGTGGCAGTAACGGCGCGGAAGTCGGCGCGGATTTCGCGGTCCGGGCGGCCGTTGGTGCCAAGCCGGACAAACACGATGCCGGTGTTCGCTTCTGCGGGAAGCATGTTGAGCGTGGCCGGCGCGCCGGAATGGACGCCAACTCCGCTGACCGAAGCGGAAGTCCGAAGCGTGGTCTGCCTGCCAGCTTTCATCTCAGAACGGCCCCTGCACGCATTTCGCGCGCAGCCCCAACCGAAGCACCAAACTCTCGATCCTGCCGAACAACTTCGGGAAGCCAGCCCCCGGCCAAAGCGCCCGAAAAACCTGTCCCCCGGCAAAATCCCCTTGTTCTGCGAATACTTTAGACGCGCCCGGAATCACCGCCAACTCACGCTTTCTTACCGACTGTTACCATCTATTCGCCGCAAAGACGCCCGATCCGGGGCAAGCATTAACCGTGAATGTCCACGCGGCAACACGATTCCGGGGCATCGCAACCCTGCCGCCGGGGGCGCCGCAAGGTGCTTCAAGAAGTTAAAACATTAATGTAAATCAATACTTTAGTGCACGCAATCCAGATACGAAAGTCCCGGCCAGATGGCCGGGACTGAAAGATCCTGCGGTGCCGGAGGCTCCCGTCAGTTGGCTTGCCTGCGCAGGAAGGCTGGAATTTCGAGTTGATCGTCGTCCACAGTCTTTTGCACAGGAGCCTGCCGGCCGTGCTGGTCGAGCCCCTGCGGGGCCGGCCGCCGGGCGTATTCCGAGACCGGCTCAACGCGGTTTTCAGACACCCGGACCGGAGTCTGCGGCAGCGGAGGCAGCCGCTCGACGGTCTGCGGCGCTGCAGCACGAGGCGGTGCGGGAGGCGCCTGATGAGCCTCCTCGCCATCCCGACGGCCGAGACCGACGGCCGCCAGCCGCTGCAACAGCGAAAGGCGGCGCTTCTCGGGATGATCCTCGCCCAGTTCACCCTGGCTGGCCCGCATCTCGTTCTGCGCCGGGATCGGCAACTCGTCGATGCGCGGCATGCGCGGCGTGCGCGCCACCGGCCTCTCGGCCTGCGGCGGAATGAACGCCTTCGGGGTCTCCTCCATCTGCGGCTCCGCCATGGCCGGCTCCATGAAGAGCGACGGCTTCGGCGCAATCGGCCGGATCGTCACCTCATCGGCGCCCACCGGAGCGCTGAGCGCAGCGGCTACAGCCGCAGTGGCTGCCTGTTCCACCTGCGGCCGCAACACGGACGCGGGCGGCTGCTGCTGGGCAACCGGCTGCGGCGTGGCGCGCGGCGCCTGCTCGATGCGCTCGGCGATGCGTTGCGTGTCGACGCGCAGCTTCTGCGTCAGTTCGGCTACGCGACTCTCGGCCGGACGCGCCGCCTGCATGGCGACGTGATCAATGCCGGTGGCCACCACCGAAACGCGGGTGATGCCTTCGAGGCTTTCGTCGAAAGTCGCACCGACGATGATGTTGGCCTCCTGATCCACCTCCTCGCGGATGCGGGTGGCCGCCTCGTCGACCTCATACAGCGTGAGGTCCTTGCCGCCGGTGATCGAGATCAGCAATCCCCGCGCGCCCTTCATCGACACGTCGTCGATCAGCGGGTTGGAGATCGCCGCCTCGGCGGCGCGCAGCGCGCGCTTTTCGCCGGTCGCCTCGCCGGTGCCCATCATCGCCTTGCCCATCTCGCGCATGACGGCGCGGACGTCGGCGAAGTCGAGATTGATGAGACCTTCCTTCACCATCAGGTCGGTGATGCAGGCGACACCCGAGTAGAGAACCTGGTCGGCCATCGCGAACGCATCTGCAAAGGTCGTCTTCTCGTTGGCGACCCTGAACAGGTTCTGGTTCGGGATGATGATCTGGGTGTCGACGCACTTCTGCAGTTCGTTGATGCCGGATTCGGCATACTTCATGCGGCGGACGCCTTCGAAGTGGAACGGCTTGGTGACCACCCCGACGGTCAGAATCCCCATCTCCTTGGCGATGCGCGCGACCACCGGTGCGGCGCCGGTGCCGGTGCCACCGCCCATCCCCGCCGTGACGAACACCATGTGCGCGCCCTGCAGATGATCGCGGATTTCGTCGACTCCCTCCTCGGCAGCCTGGCGGCCCACCTCAGGCTGGGAGCCGGCGCCGAGACCCTCGGTCACCTGCACGCCCATCTGGATGATGCGCTCGGCCTTGGACATGGTCAGCGCCTGGGCATCGGTGTTGGCGACGACGAAGTCGACGCCCTGAAGCCCCGCCACGATCATGTTGTTGACGGCGTTGCCGCCGGCTCCGCCCACGCCGAATACGGTGATCCGCGGCTTGAGCTCGCGAATGTCTGGGATCTTCAGGTTGATGCTCATGGCTGCCTCTTGCTTGGGCGGCGTCGCGATGCCGCCTGTTCGTGCCGGTCCGCCGCCGGCCGATCGGTGAATTTCCAGTTCGCGCCGTTCATCAGAAGCTCTCCCGGAGCCATCGGCCGACGCGGGCGATGTATCCCGTCCCTGTCATGAGGTGCCGCGTTCTTCGCGGTTCGAAATGTTCGAGATGGGCCGCCTGCGGGTAGACCAGCAGACCCGCAGCGACGGCAAACGCCGGACCTTTTGCGGCGTCCGGCAATCCGGAAATGCCCAGCGGCCGGCCGATCCGGACCGGACGGTTGAGGATATTGGCGGCAAGCTCCGGGAAGCCCGGAAGCTGGCTGCCCCCGCCGGTAAAGATCACGCGCGAACGCGGCTCCGACGCGAACGGCGATGCGGCAAGGCGGTCGCGCACCATTTCGAGGATTTCCTCGACGCGCGGCCTGATGATCTGCACGAGATTGGCCCGCGAGATGAACTGCGGCGGCTCGCGGTCGTCTTCGCCGATGCGCGGCACCGAGATCATGTCCCGGTCTTCGGAGCTGCCGCCGACCACGCTTCCGTAGCGGATCTTGATGCGCTCCGCTTCGAGCACAGGCGCGCTCAGTCCGCGGGCGAGATCCATCGTGACGTGGTAGCCGCCGAGCGCAAAGCCGTCGGCGTGAATGAACCGGCCGCCGGCGAAAACAGCCGCCGTGGTCGTGCCGGCGCCCATGTCGATGACCGCGGCGCCGAGATCGGCCTCGTCGTCGGCCAGCACACTCAGGCCGGCGACGTAGGGAGCGGCAACCATCGTCTCGACCGACAGGTGGCAGCGCTCCACCGCCAGCATGAGGTTGCGCGCGGCAGCGGCGTCGCAGGTCACGGCGTGCATGTCGACGCCGAACTCGCGCGCCAGCATTCCGCGCGGCTCGCCGACCTCGCGCACACCGTCGTACGAATATCCGATCGGCAGCGAGTGGAGCAGGACGCGGCCCGGCCGGATCGAATGGTCGCTGCCTGCGGTAAGAACGCGCGCGATATCGCCGTCGGAGATGGCGGAGCCTGCAACATTGATGCTGGCGGTATAAAGCTCGCTGGCGATACGGCCCGCCGAGATCGAAACCACCGCGGACTCAAGCTGCACCGAGGCGTCGCGCTCGGCAAGATCGACGGCCTGACGCACCGCCGCTTCCGCCGCGGCCAGATCGACCACCGCGCCACGCTTGATGCCGCGCGACTCGACGTGGCCGAGACCCAGCACTTCGATAGCATGCGAGCGGCGGCGCAACGTCTCCTGCGCCGACTGCGGCTTGAGCCGCGCGATCAGGCAGACGATCTTGCTGCTGCCGATATCGAGCACGGCGACAATCGCCGAACGCCGCGGCGATACCGGCTTCATCTTCGGGGTCAGCCCGTCGCGGAGGCTCATGCCGCGCCTCCCCTGCTCTTGGGCTTGGGTTTGAGGGATTCCATTCGCCTGGCGTAGGCGCCCTCCGTGAGCCGCACCGTGACGCGGTCCGGCAGCCGCAGGTCCACCACGTCGATGTCGCGCGACAACAGCTTCTTGTCGCGATTGAGAGCAACCACGGCGCCGAGCGCCGCTTCCACGTTGTCTTCGGGCAGCCGGATGTCGATGCCGTTGTGAAGCTGCAGGTTCCAGCGCCGGTTCGCGACCAGAACCGCGGCGCGGACCTGGCTGCGGATCGCCGGGAAACGCCCGACCAGCCTCAGGAAATCCCTTCCCCGCTCTTCCGCACCATCGCCCACCACCATGGTCAACCTGGCGAATCGTGGCGTCACATAATCCTGCAGCACCGTGCCGTCGGCAGCGATCACAGACACCTTGCCGCCCTTCTGCCAGAGGGCGAACGCCTCGCGCTCGGTGATCGCAATGTGCAGCCGGCCCGGATAGAGCTTGAGAACGGTGGCCTCGGCAATCCAGGGGTTGGCCTTCAGCCGCGTGCGCGCTGCGCCCGCGTCGAGAAACAGCAGCGAGGTCCGGCCGGTCACACCCGCGGTGGTGAGAATTTCCTCGCGGGTGAGGTGATGGCCTCCCGCCAGGGCGATCGAGGTGATGCGGAAACCGAACGCATTGGCGAGCGCGTCCCGCACATCGCTCAGTTCGGCGGTCACCACATCGACATGGCCACCGCGCACCACACCGAGGGCGAAGGTTCCGGTCATCAGCAGGGCAAAGGCGGCGACCCCGGTGCCGCGGGGAACCCGTTGCAGGGCCAGGGGTGCGGACAGGCGGCGCATCCAGCGAGACAGCCGGGTGCGGCCCGCCGGGAACGGCAGGCGGTCGGCAAGGTCTCGCAGCGCTGGCGCTGCACCAGCCACCAGGCGCAACCATGCGCCGGTCACCGGTTCAGCGAGGCGTCCTCGGCCATCCATCGCACCAGCTCATCGAAAGATACGCCCGCGTAAGCAGCGAGCTCCGGCACGAGCGATGTCTCGGTCATGCCCGGTTGAGTGTTGACTTCGAGACAGAACAGTCCCTCCGCCCCCCCGCTACGGTCGTCGTAACGGAAATCGGCACGGCTCACGCCACGGCACCCCAGTGCGTAATGCGCCTTAAGCGCTAGTCTTCGGGCCTCTTGGTAAACAATTGGTGAAATTTGCGCGGGCAGAATGTGCTTGGAGCCACCCGGCGCATACTTCGCCTCGTAGTCGTAGAACCTTGTCGCAGCAACGATTTCGATCACGTCGAGGGCGCGGTCGCCCATCACCGCGCAGGTCAGTTCCTTGCCGGCGATGTAAGGCTCCGCCAGCAACCGCGGATACGCCCAGTCCGGACGAGTCAGTTCCTGCGGAGGGTGGGCATGCTGCTCGGTGACGATGAAGACTCCGACGCTGGATCCCTCGGCCACGGGCTTGATGACGTAAGGCGGCGGCAGGACATGGGCCTTCGCCGCTTCGGCGGCATCGACAACCCGGCCTTCGGGAACCGGCACACCGGCCCCTTTCATCACCACCTTGGCGATGTCCTTCTGCATCGCCAGCGCCGACGCCATCACGCCCGAATGGGTGTAGGGAATGGCCAGTATCTCAAGAATGCCCTGCAGGGAGCCGTCCTCGCCCGGCACTCCGTGCAGGACGTTGAAGGCGACGTCAGGCTTGAGAGTCTGCAGCACCGTGGCAATGTCGCGGCCGACATCGACCCGGGTGACTCGATAACCCACGCGCTCGAGCGCGTCGGCGCAGGCGCGCCCGGAGCGCAGCGAAACGTCGCGCTCCGCCGACCAGCCGCCCATCAGCACTGCGACATGCTTCGTCATGCCGCCCTCCGTGCCGGCAGTTCGAAGCCGTCGTAGAGCCAGGCGAGACAGTCGAACATCTCGTCCTCGCTGCGGCCGGACCAGATATCGCGCGCAACTTCGCGTTCGATGCCGCCGACGTGATAGAAGTTGTCCCAGTGATAGCGGGATTCGAACTGCACCCGTGCGGTGCGCAGGTACCGGGCCCGCTCGTATTCACGGAATGCCGCCGGAAAATCTCCGCCCCTTCGTTCAATCGTTTCGCCAAGGCAGACCGCATCCTCAATCGCCATGCAGGCGCCCTGCGCCAGCGTCTGCAGCGTGGGATGTGCCGCATCGCCCAGGAGTGTCACGCGGCCGCGGCTCCAGTGCCGGATCGGATCGCGGTCGGAGCTGACCCAGCCGCGGCGCGACAGGTCCATCATCGCCCACAGCGCCTTCATGGTGGGATGCGAGTCGCGGTACACGTGCGCAAGGTCCGGATGTGGGCTCGCGGTGTCGCTGGGAGCCTCGCCCTCCGAAGTCCGGAACACGGTGACGATGTTGAACAGGGTGCCGTTGCGCAGCGGATAGTGAACGATGTGGAACCCGTGGCCGGACCACAGCACCACGTTCTCGCGGTCAACGTCGAACCCGATTTCGTTCATCGGCACGACGGTACGGTGCGCGACGTAACCGATGGTTCGCGGCTCGCCCTCCTCCCGCATCTGCTGGCGGATGGTCGAGCGCAGGCCGTCCGCCGCGATCAATGCCGCGCCTTCGATGTCGCATCCATCCTCGGTGCGAAGCCGCACGCCTCCCTCGTCCTGGTCGAACGCGGTGACGTTGCAGTCCGCCATCAGTTCCACGTTCGGCAGCGCCCGGCAGGCATCGAGCAGCACACCGTGCAGGTCGACGCGGTGGATCACCACATACGGCCGGCCGAACCGCCGGACGAACGAGTCGCCCGTCGGTATGCGCGCGATCACGCCGCCGTCGGTCGAATCCACCATCAGAACTGCCTTGGGGCGAAGCGCGACGTTCAGCACGGCGTCGCCGACGCCGAGCCGGTCGAACATCGGAAACACGTTGGGGCCAAGCTGGATTCCGTAGCCGATGACGCCGAACTCCGCGGCCTGCTCCAGCAGGCGCACGCGAAAGCCCTTGCTGCCGAGCGCAAGCGCAGCAGCGGCGCCGCCGAGCCCACCGCCGACGACCAGGATAGGTTTGTTGTTGTCCGCCAACAAAATCTCCGCGAATCACGGCGAAGCTAATGCCCGGAGAGTCAAAGGTGAATCCCGGCAAGCCGTTTATCGGCACACCGTCGTTTCCTGTGATTCAAAAGACACAGAACAGCGATTTCGATTCGTTTCGCACAATCGCGCGATGTCAAACGGAGTGAGGCAACCCGATCCGCTTGATCTCCCAGTCCAGTTCCACGCCGGACGATTCCCTGACGCGGCGGCGTACCGTTTCGCCGAGCGTTTCGATATCGGCAGCGGTCGCGCCGCCAAGATTGATCAGGAAGTTGCAGTGCAACTCCGACACCTGGGCACCGCCGACCGTGAGACCCCGGCAGCCGGCGGCATCGATCAACTGCCAGGCCTTGCCACCCGGCGGATTCTTGAAGGTCGAGCCGCAGGTCTTGTTTGGAGGCTGGCTCGCCTTCCGCTTCGCCGCGATGTCCGCCATCGCGGCCTCGATGGCCTCCGGATCGCCCGGTCGGCCCTGGAACACGGCTTCCGTGAAGATCACGTCGTCCTGCACGCCGGAACGGCGGTAGCTGTATTTCATGTCGGCGTTGCCGAAGATCCGGACGTTGCCGGCCCGATCAACGCCGCGCGCCTGGATCAGAATGTCCTTGGTCTCGCCGCCGTAGGCTCCCGCATTCATCCGCAGCGCCCCGCCGATTCCGCCCGGGATACCGCTGAGAAACTCCAGTCCGGCCACACCGGCATCGCGCGCGGCGCGCGACACGCGGACGTCGAGCGCCCCCGCGCCGGCCCGGACACGGTGCCCATCCTCGATCACAACCTCACCGAACCGGTTGCCGAGCCGGACCACGACGCCGGAAATGCCGCCATCGCGGACGATCACGTTGGACGCCGCGCCAAGCACCGTGACCGACACGTCGGCCGGCAGGCGGGCGAGGAAATAGGCGAGGTCATCCTCGCCGTCCGGCATGAACAGCGCCTGCGCCGGTCCGCCAACCCGGAACCAGGCGCTGTCGGCCAATGGCTGACCGGCGAGCAGCCGGCCACGCAGTTCGGGCATCGCCGCCCTGAGCCCAGGCACGATGTCGGAAAAAATCATCGCCACAGATCGGGATCGCGCGCGGTGTGAAAGCAAGACACAACGGTCACCTGCACACTCGTGACAGTGTAGAACAGCGCATATGGATATCCGTCCACAAGCACGCGACGCGTCTGACGATACACGACCTGATACTGCTCGGGCCGTTCGCAGATAAAGTCGAGTGCCCGATCCACCGCAAAGCGAAAGCCCACCGCTGCCGTCCAGTTGTGACGACAATACCAATCCACGGCTTTTTCGATCTCGGCTTCGGCCTCGGGAACGACAACAAGCGCCCGACTCATTAATCGAATCGTGCCCAGAGACGTGCCCGCACGGCATCCCAAGGCTGGGCTCGACCGGGATTCCGTTGGTGTTCCTCTAGTCTCCGGTCAATTTCCGCCATCTGGTCAGGCGTCAGCACGACAATATCGCCGCGCCGCGCCGATCCAGGCGGGTGAACGCTGTCCCAAAGCTTATCTGCGATATCGAGACGCTCTGAAGGACTGAGTTGCATTAATTCTTCCAGCAGAACGGTCTTGTTCATGAGCAGACCTCAAGCTCATTGGAAGATAGTGGCAACGCCGCGCCGCCGCAACGGCGACGCAGGTTCACTTCAGCGCCTCGAGCTCGCCTTCAAGTGCGTAGGCCCATTGCGTGATATTGCCGGCACCGAGGCAGACAACGTAGTCGCCCGGCTTCGCCAGCCCCTTCACGATCCTGGCAAGTTCGGCGGGACCGGGCAGCGGAATAACCTGCCGGTGGCCTCGGGCACGGATTGCACCGACCAGATGGTCGCGATCGACTCCGTCGATCGGCGATTCGCCGGCGGGATAGACGTCGGCAACGATCACTGCGTCGGCATCGTTGAAGCAGGTCGAGAACGGCTCGAACAGCGACTGCAGGCGCGTGTAGCGATGCGGCTGCACAACGGCGAGCACCTGCCCCCTGGTGGATTCGCGGGCGGCCTTGAGAACCGCCGCGATCTCGACAGGATGATGCCCGTAATCGTCGATGATGATCGCACCATTCCACTGGCCGGCGCGCGTGAAGCGCCGTTTCACCCCGCCGAACCCGGCCAGCGCCTTGCGGATCGCCTCGTCGGGGATACCAAGCTCGTGCGCGACCGCCACCGCCGAGGTGGCATTGAGTGCGTTATGCCGGCCCGGCATCGGCAACGTCAGATCGCTGATGGTGTGGACGGTGTTGCCGTCGCGGTCGCGGAACTGCACCGTGAATCGTGAACAGCCGTCGACATGGTCGAGGTCGACCAGCCGGACGTCGGCCTGCGGATTCTCGCCGTAGGTAATGACCCGCCGGTCCTCGATCCGTCCCACCAGACGCTGCACGATAGGATGGTCGGTGCACATGACTGCGAAGCCGTAGAACGGCAGGTTGTCGACGAAAGCCAGGAACGCGTCCTGCACGGCCGCGAAGGTCTTGAAGTGGTCGAGATGCTCGGCGTCGACGTTGGTGATGATGGCGACGTCGGCGGGAAGTTTCAGGAACGTGCCGTCCGATTCGTCGGCCTCGACCACCATCCAGTCGCCCGCCCCGAGACGCGCGTTGCTGCCGTAGGCATTGATGATGCCGCCGTTGATCACCGTCGGATCGAGATCGCCCGCATCGAGAAGTGCCGCCACCATCGTCGTCGTCGTCGTCTTGCCGTGAGTGCCCGCAATGGCGACGCAGCTCTTGAGCCGCATCAGCTCGGCCAGCATCTCGGCGCGTCGCACCACCGGCAGGCGCTTCGCGCGCGCCGCGGCAAGCTCGGGATTGTCGCGCTTGATCGCGCTCGACACCACCAGCACGTCGGCGCCGTCGATATTGGCCGCGGCGTGACCGATCGCGACCTTGGCGCCCTTGTCGCGCAGCCGCTTCACGTTGGCATTGTCGGACGCATCCGAGCCCTGCACGGTGTAGCCGAGGTTGAGCAGAACCTCGGCAATGCCGCTCATGCCGATGCCGCCGATGCCGACGAAGTGAATCGGTCCAAGTTCGCGCGGCAATTGCATGGTCGGGCGATATCCTTGTGGCGGGTTAGCCGCGTGGCGGTATCACACCTGCCGCCCGCAACACCAGATCGGCGAGCCGTTCGGCCGCATCGGTGACCCCGGCCGACTGGGCGGCGGCGGCCATCGCAGTCAGACGCTGCGGCTCGGAGGCCAGCGCCGAAATTTCGGCGGCGACGCGGGCAGGAGTGAAAATGTCCTGCTCCAGGCGGATCGCGCCACCAACCCGCTCCAGGCTTCCGGCGTTGGCGCGCTGATCGTGGTCGAGCGCATTTGGCAGCGGCACCAGGATCGAGGGCCGGCCGATCGCCGCCAGTTCCGCCACGGTCGACGCGCCCGACCGCGACACGACCAGATGACTCGCCGCCATGCGGGCCGGCAGATCGGAGAAGAACGGCTCGACCTCGGCGGTGACCTTGAGGCGGCCGTAAGTGTCCCGGACCCGTTCGAGGTCCTCGCCACGCGCCTGCTGCACGATATGAAGCCGCTTGCGCAGCGCGTCATCCATCTTCTCGATCGCAGCCGGAACCACCTCGGACATCACGCGGGCGCCCTGGCTGCCGCCGAACACCAGCAGATGCAGCGGTCCGCCCGGCTCCGGCGCAGAATACGGCCGCGTGGCCGCAAGGATCACCATGGGTCGGACCGGATTGCCGGTGTGGGTCGCCTTGACGGCCAGCGACGGCTCCTTGTCGAACACGCCGGGAAAGCCGGTCGCAATGGCCTTCACGCGCCCGGAGAGGAAACGGTTGGCGCGGCCCATCACCGCGTTCTGTTCGTGGATCAGCGTCGGGATACCGCGGAACGACGCCGCGAGAACGGCGGGAATGCTGGGATAGCCGCCGAAGCCGACCACGATGGACGGCGCGATCGACGGCAGCTTCATCCACGCCCGGGCCACCCCGAAGCCGAGCACGCTGGCGGACTTGGCCAGCGACAGCGGATCGCGGCCGCGCACGGTGGCGCTCGGAATCACGTGAACGTTGGGGAACGCGCTGCTGTATTTTTCCGCGCGATGATCGGTGGCGAGATCGACCTTCACCCCACGGTTGGCAAGCGCGGCGGCAAGCGCCTCGGCAGGAAACAGATGGCCGCCCGTTCCGCCGGCGGCCACCAGCACGCGTGTCCCGTTGTTGACCGGATTCGCCATCGATCCCACCCCGCAACCTTTAGTTATAAGCGCAGTTGGCGGGCTTCGTCAGGCGGAAGTTCACGCGAATGCGGCCTCCCGGCTCGCCAGCATCTCGGCCCGGGGCCGTTCGCGGCTCAGCGCCAGCAGCATGCCCATGCCGTAGGCCAGCGAGATCATCGAGGAGCCGCC
>CAZGSW010000084.1:0-11121 GCA_964528635.1 uncultured Rhodoplanes sp.
AGCACGCCGAGCTTGGCGAGCTTGCGCATGTTCTCCCATGGGAACGTGCCGTCCATGTATTTGAGCGCGTCGTTGCGGAATTCGGCCTGCGCGAGTTCGCGCACGGTGCCGACCATCTGACGCTGCTGCGATGTGAGGTTCATGCCCGCTTGTCCGTTGCGGGCGGCACAATGGACTCGGGCGGACGACGTGGCAACCGCGGCGGCGTCACTTCTGCGGCAGCGGTATCCATTCGATCTCGTCGCCCGGCACCTTGCCGAAGCGGCCGGCGGACCAGTCGGCCTTGGCCTGCTCGATCCGGTCCTTGCGGGAGGAGACGAAATTCCACCAGATGTGCCGCGGCCCGTCCATCGGCGCGCCGCCGGCGATAACGAAATGGGAGTCGGCGTTGGCGCGGATGGTTATGGCGTCGCCGGGCTTGAACACCAGCAGCCGCTGCGGCCCGAACCTGTCGCCGGCGACATCGATCTCGCCGTCGATCACGTAGACCGCGCGCTCCTCGTGCCCGGCGTCGAGCGGCAGCGCGGCGCCGGCCTTGAGCATGACATCGCCGAAGATAGTCTCCGACGTGGTCACGACCGGCGACCTCTCGCCGTACAGCGAGCCGAGCACCACCCGCACCGTCTTGC
Source organism: uncultured Rhodoplanes sp. (assembly GCA_964528635.1). Taxonomy (GTDB): domain Bacteria; phylum Pseudomonadota; class Alphaproteobacteria; order Rhizobiales; family Xanthobacteraceae; genus Z2-YC6860. The sequence goes on from CAZGSW010000084.1 coordinate 630, forward strand.
CGTTGTCGGCGATCACCGGAAATTCCTCGGTGGCGTGGTGGGCGAATGCGGCGTCCATCTCCTCGCTGGCGGCGGGAAGCGCAACCCACATTTGCAGGCCGTGCAAGGTGTCGCCGTTGGCACGCCGCTCGGTGCCGGTGCGCTCGGAGTGCACGATGCCGCTGCCGGCGGTCATCCAGTTGATCTCGCCCGGGCGGATCGCCAGCGCGGTGCCCAGGCTGTCGCGGTGCATGATCTCGCCGTCGAACAGGTACGTGACGGTCGCCAGGCCGATATGCGGATGCGGGCGCACGTCGAGGCCGTTGCCGGAGCGGAACTCCGTCGGCCCGAAATGGTCGAAGAACACGAACGGCCCGACCATGCGCGACTGCACGGACGGCAACGCGCGCCGCACGGTGAAACCGTCGCCGAGGTCGGAGGTGCGCGGCACGATCACCTGCTTGATCGCGTCGCACTGAAACTTGTCGCCCGGAGCCGGGTCCTGGCCGGGAAAGAAGCTCATCGTCTCACTCCGTCGTCATGCGCCGACAATGGCGCATGATCGGAGCGGAAGGAAGGCCGCCGCGGACCTACCGCTTGCGCGATTTGCGGGTGCCGCGGGAACCCGTGCCCATCGCGACCATCGACTGGATCATGGCGGGATTCATCATTTGCGACATGGAACTCATGTCGAAGCCGCCCATGCCGCCACCGAAGCCACCCATTCCGCCGAAGCCGCCACCGAAGCCGCCGCCCATGCCGCCGAAGCCGCCGCCGCCTGACATCATCTGCGATGCCATCGGTCCGACCGTCTGCATGAGCTGGGCGAAGCGCTTCTTGCCCATCTTCTTTTTCATCATGTCCAGCATCGGCTCCATGGTGGTCATCATGTCGCCGCCGCCCGCGCCGCCGAAGCCGCCGAGCCCATCGAACTGAGCCTTGGCAGGGGCTGAGGACAGGCCGAGAGCCAGAACGATAGCCAGCGGGCCGCCAAATCTCGCGAGAATGTTCACGTCGGTCTCCTATTGGAAAGATTGGGTCTGTTTCTGTCCGTGATCGTCCCTGATCCCCTGCAAGCGAGAACCCGCGCCCCGGGGAACGCCCGGAGCGCCAATTCCAGCCTATAGACTATCAGGACGTATCGTCGGCCTCAGCCGTTACAGCGGCAGGCTGTGGAGGGGGCAGGTGAGGTATGGCGCAGGCGAACGGTCGCGCCGGACGAATTTCAAGCAGAAATTCCCGTATAGATTGTATTCGGCATAAAACCGGTCAGAGTTCCCTAACCATGCGTGCGGGGCCTCCGCCCGGCTGCCGGGCCGCGCCTCCTGAGGGCGCTTAAGCTTAAGCTGGCCTTTACGGCAATTGGGCAATTTGTGCGGACTGTTGCGTGAGGTCTGCTTTGGCGCCGAGACGTAAGTTGCTCGTGGCGGTCGCCGCCGGCGTGGTGCTCGCGGCCCCGCCGGTGGCCGGCTTCAACCTATGGCTGAATGATCTGGTCGAGCGTCAGGGGCAGGGCGCGCTCAACCGGACGTCTTCGCGCACCATGGAACTGGCGGAGCGCCGGATCTCGCGGACGATTGCGGCGCTGGACGCGCTGGCGGCCCGCGGCGTGGATTCCTGCCGGACCATCCATGTCGAAGCGCTGCGGCAGGAGACCTTCGCGGCCACGCCGGTCAAGGAGTTCTCGCTGATCGATGCGAACGGCCGCACGGTCTGTTCGGATGCGGGACAGGCCGCCACCGACCGGCGCGAGGTGATCGGTACCGAGCCTGTTTCCGATGGCAGCGACGTTCTGCTCGACGTCCTGTGGATCGGAGGCAGCCCGGAACGCTGGGTCAGGTTGCGCAAGGCCGGCAGCGGCCAGGCGAACGGGATCGCAGCCACCGTCCACTCCGGACTGCTGCTGGCGGATGCCGGCAGTTCGCAGGACGCCGACAGCACCTACATGCGGCTGACGACGCGGGGAGGAACGCTGATCGGGCAGTCTGGATCGCCGCCATCGGGCGAGTTGCAGGAGCAACACGTCTCCGGCTCACGGGTTTCCGGACGGTATGCGTTGAAACTCGACGTGTCGGTGCCGCGCGAGAGCGTGGTGCTCAGTCAGAGCGATCTGCGCGCGCTCGGCACCGTGGCGTCGGGGCTTCTCGCCATTCTCATCCTGATGCTTTCGCTGATGATACCGAGACGCGCGCGAGCCAATCCGGTGCTGGAGCTGGAGCGCGCGATGAAGGCCGGCGAATTCATCCCTTACTACCAGCCGATCGTCGACATCGCTTCCGGCAGGCTCCGCGGCGCCGAGGTGCTGATCCGCTGGCGCAAGCCCGACGGCACGATCGTGTCGCCGGCCGCCTTCATTCCGCTTGCCGAGTCGAGCGGGTTGATCATCGAACTGACGCGCAAGCTGATGGTGCGCGTGTGCAAGGAGGTCGGACCGCAGTTCGGCAGCCGTCCGCATTTCAAGATCGCGTTCAACCTGACGGCCCGCCATTTCGACAACGAGGATATCGTCGACGACGTGCGGCGCATCTTCAGCAAGTCGCCGATCAGGATGTCACAGGTCTGTCTCGAGGTGACGGAGCGCCAGCCGCTGGAGAACCTCACCGAGACGCGCCGGGTGGTCGCCGCGCTGCAGGGCCTCGGCGTCCGGGTCGCGATCGACGACGTGGGCACGGGCCACAGCGGTCTGTCCTACATGCTCAAGCTCGGCGTCGACATCATCAAGATCGACAAGATGTTCATCGACGCGCTAGGCACCGACCGCAACTCCAACACCATCATCGAAACCCTGATCGATCTGGCGCAGAACATGCGCATGGAGATCATCGCGGAGGGGGTGGAGAGCTTCGAGCAGGTGGTGCATCTGCGCGAACTGGGCGTCCGCGCCGCGCAGGGCTACGTGTTCGCGCCGCCGCTGCCCGGACCTGCGTTCCTGCAGTTGATCGAGGCGATCGATCCGTTGCGCGCGAATGATGCGGCGGCGATCGATGCTCCTGCCGCGGTGTCCGCGCCGTCGAGGCGGTCCGACGCCGCCTGACGAGGCCTGATCCCGGAACGAAAAAGGGCGGCCTTGCGGCCGCCCAAGTTGAATACGCCACGCGGGAGGAACCTCGTGACGGGTCGGCCCCAAAACGCCGCCGAACCGCGTAAGCGCGAAAAGTGTCGATGTGGACAAAATCTGATTCGAGCGGATTCGTCACGCTATTTCCGACCACTTAAGGCCGAAGCGCTGGGGACATCAGTGTGGACAAGCCTGTGGGGCGGTCTCAATTGTGGCGGCGCCAGGTGGTCAGGGTCAGTGCCGCTGAAGCGTCGAGGATGCGGTCCGGCTCCGGCTTCAGCCCGTGCCGGCGCAGCAGCTCTTCCGCGCTGCTGGCGGGAATTCCGGGGAACAGCGGCCGGCCGCCCGGCAGGCGGATGTCCGCCACCCGGGTAAGGTGGAAGGTGTCGTAGCCGAGCCCCAGGAACAATCCGAACACCTCGGTACCGCCGATCACAGCGACGCTCCGGACAGGCGGTCCGATCGCCGCCAGCGCTTCCCCGAGTGCCGCGCCTGCCGGATTCCAGAGCACGGCATTGGGATTTTCGGGATCGCGCTGCACGGCCGCGGGGCTCCGGCTCAACACGATGCGCCTGCGCCGTTCCGAGCCGGGGCCGCCCTCGGCCGAGTGGCGGCCGTGGACCACCACATCGGCTGCGTCGAGGGTGGCGCGAAAAAATCGCTGGTCGGCTTCGAGCAGCAGTGATGGCGGCTGCACGCCTTGCGCATCGGCGATCATGCCGTCGTTCGACACGATCGCCAGACCCACGATCTCAGCGCCGCCGTCGCGCCGTGCTGGCTCCGCCATATCCGCTCGAATCCACCTGTCGGTTTGCGCGTGCGGCAACGAAAAGGGCGGCCGCCGTGTCCGGCGAACCGCCCCGTGTCGAAACCGTACGCGATCTTACTCGACCGTACGCACCACGCTGGAGGTGGGTCGGGTGCTGACGGTCGGCAGCTTCTGATCCTTTTTCACCAGCTCGTCGTACTTGGCGATGGTGCGGATCGGATCCTTGGCGCGCATGTGCACGACCTTGAAGCCGCCCGCCTTGAGCTGCGCGAGCAGCTCGGGAACCGCGTGCGAGGTGGCGCTCTGGAAGTCGTGCAGCAGCACCATGCCCTTGCCGTGCTTGTTCAGCTTGTCCATCACGGACTTCACGACCTGCTCAGGTTTGCGCATCTTGAAATCGAACGAGTCCATGTCGGTCGAGAAGATCGCGATGTTGCGTTCGCCGACGTAGGTGACCATGGCCGGCGGATGGCGCAGCGCCGGGAAGCGGAAGAACGGAGCGACCCGCACGCCCGCCGACATCACCACAGCGCTGACGCCCTTTTCGATCTCGGCTTTCTGGTCCTCGACGTTCTTCACGCGATCGAGGTTGGCGTGCGACCATGTGTGGCTGCCGACGGTGTGGCCCCCGGCGATCATCTGCTTGAGAATTTCGGGATAGTAGGTGGCGTGCTTGCCGATCGGGAAGAACGTCGCGCGCACGCATTCCTCGGCGAGCGCCTTGAGGACGTTGGGAGTGGTCGGCCATGGGCCGTCGTCGAACGTCAGGATAACTTCCTTGTTGCGCAGGAAGTCGTGCTGCTTGAAGTGCTCGCCGCCGAATCCCGGTCCGCCCGAGGTGTCGATTTCGACCGTGCGGCTGACGCCGAGCGCGTTGGGGTTGGTGCACTTGGGCACGATCACCGGTGCGGCGGCGATCTGCTGCGACGGTGCCGGTGTGGCGTCGGGAGGCGTGGCCGACGCGGATGCCGATCCGGTGGTCGGAGCCCGCTGCGCGGCGGCAGGACTCAATGCCACGACGGACGCAGACAGCATGAACAGCAACGCAAGCGCGTTACGCATACAAACCTCCCCGACAGAACACATGGCCGCCCACATCGGCCGGCGACAGGCATGAAGCCAATCCACGCCCGAGTCAATTCTGGCGAGACGATGCGCCGCCATTAACCTTGATTCTGGCGGAGAAATCGCTGCTATGACCTGACTATGACTTGGCGTGTATTTCGCGACGAAGAAATGTGCGATCGCTTCGTCGCCGCAAAACGATGCTCAGCGCGTTGCCAGCTCCCGCTCGATCGCAACGATCACGCGCGTGTCGGTCGGTTCCACCTGTTGTGGGAATGCCGCAGCGATGCGGCCGTCGCGGCCGATCAGGTATTTGTGAAAATTCCAGCGCGGCGTCTCGCCGGGGCGTTCGAGGGCGGCCCAGCGGTAGAACGGATGGATGGACGCACCGCGCACCTCGGCCTTCGCGGTGAGCGGGAAGGTGACGCCGTACTGCTTCTGCGCGGTCTGCATGATCTCCGCAGGTCCGCCCGGCTCCTGGCCGCCGAAATCGTTGGACGGCACGCCGAGGATCGTCAGTCCGCGTTCACGATAGCGTGTCCAGAGCTCCTGCAATCCCGCGTACTGCGGAGTGAAGCCGCAGTGCGAGGCGGTGTTGACGATCAGCACCGGCTTGCCGGCGAAGTCGGCGAGACGGATCGTGCTGCCGTCGAGGCCGTTGAAGGAATACGCGTAGGCGGTGGGGCGGCTCATGGGAATTTGCGCGTCGGCTGGCGAGGGCGCGAGCGCGGAGGTGGCTGTCACGCCGATCCCGATCAACAGCGACCTGCGGTTCGTTTCCGTCATGATCCGATCATAGCGCAACGCAGCCCCGTTCCCAAAGCGGGGGCAGGGACGGATTGCAGCACCGGAACCGTCTCGCGTTTCGCGCGCCGGCCGGTATAGTCGCGCCGTTCAAGAAACGGAGGACACCATGCCTGAAGTCGTTATCTATGCCATCGCGGGCCGTTCGCAGGAGCAGAAGCGCGGGCTTTGCAAGGACGTCACCGAGGCGGTCATGAAGAACTACGGCGTCCCGGCCGACGCCGTCGTGGTGACGCTGGTGGAATCCGCGAAGAACGACAAGGCTAAGGGCGGCGTGCTGTTCAGCGAGATGCCGGCACGCTAGTGGTCTGATTCTGACATTCGCCTCCCGTTTCGGCAGGCGTGTTTGCGAATGTTGGAATCAAAAGACCACTAGCTGCCGCGACCGGTTGAGGCCGCACCGGCCGGATTGCTCCGCCCGCCGCCGCAAGACCGGAATCGTTCTGTCATGCCGCTGACGGCATTGGGTCATTCCCGACGTGCCGTCTTGTCAAAGCGCGCGGGCTGCCCATCTGGTAACGGGGTGCGCCGGCGCGCTTTTATGGCGTGGCGGCGCGTCGCACATTCCGATCGGGAATCGCGATGCGGGCAATGAAATCCTGGGTGGGAGCGTTTCTGGTGCTGGCGTGCTGCGCCTCGCCGCTCGCTGCCAACGACGATCCCGACCTGATCTTCAAGCGATCGACCGTGTTCAAGTGGCTGACGCCGAACGACAAGCTTGCGACCTACGGGATCGACGACCCGGCGGTGGAGGGTGTGGCTTGTCATTTCACCGTGCCCGAGCGCGGCGGCTTCAAGGGGTGGATCGGCGTTGCCGAGGAGGTGTCCGACATCTCGCTGGCGTGCCGCCAGATCGGCCCGATCCGCTTCAAGTCGAAGTTCGAGCAGGGCGATGACATGTTCCGCCAGCGCCGCTCGCTGCTGTTCAAGAAGATGCAGATCGTGCGCGGCTGCGACACCGCACGGAACGTGCTGGTCTACATGGTGTACTCCGACCGGGTGATCGAAGGCTCGCCGAAGAACTCCACGTCATCGGTCCCGATCATGCCTTGGGGAGCCGCCGATTCCGTTCAGAAATGCGCGGATTATGTTGAGAAATAAGCTGTTTACCGCGATGCACAAACTATTGCCGCAACGCACAAAATAACCTATGTTGAGATCGCGAAACGGAGGGGAACGAGCCCCATGAGCAAGAACACCAACCCGGCCTGGAAGACGAAATACGGCCCCCGCCGGGTCCGGCACGACCCGCCGACACTGGCCGAGGCGGTTGCCGCCGCCAGGGACCTCACCGACTCCTATGAGGAGCAGGTGGAGATCGCGGCGTCGCTGATGGGCATCTCCCGCGAGCAGGCGCTGGAGCAATGGCCGAAGTCCGCGCCGCAGCCCAAGGTGTCGAGCTCGGTGACCTTCGCCGCCACCCGCAGCGGCGTGCAGCGCGCCGTGGTGGTGGAGCGCAAGCCGTCGCGCCGCATCGTGCCGCGGACCGCGCTGTCCGGCGGCGTGAAGCTCAATTCGTCCGCAAGCTGACGGTGACGGCCGCGGCCCTTCGGAGCCGCGACAGGCGCGTTCGACGCCGCTCCCGGCAAAGCACTGCAGCGCCGGCGACGTGTTTCAGAAACGATAGCGCAACCGAGTCAGGCGGCCGGCCTTTCGGTCCGGAAGACCACCAGGGTCTCGAAGCTGTAGCCGCACGCTTCGCACGACCACAGGTGCCGCACATGCGTGCTGTCCAGATACTCGGACCAGTCGGGCATATAGATACGCTGGAAGCACTGTGCGCATTCTGTCGCCGGTCGCACCAGCCGGGCTGTGCTTGGGGAACGCATGACTGCCTCGCTGCCGTTCGCCCCTCCCTGGCAGCATCGTGCCAGTGCAGGAGACAGCGGTGAAGCAGCGAGGCTGACCTGTTCGTCACAATAGTGTTACGGCGGCGCATGTTGCGCCGCCGCAATGCGGCCGGATCACTTCACCTTGATGCCGGCTTCCTTGACGACGCGCCCGTAGTCGTCCGACAGGTTTTTCAGGAACTTGGAGAACTCCGCTCCGCATTTCACGGCGGGGAAAAGTCCCTGCTTGGCGAGCTTGGGGGCGACGTCCGGCGTTTTCATTGCGGTCGAGAACCAGTCCGAGAGCTGCTTCACCGCCGCAGCCGGCGTCTTGGCCGGCGCCATCACGCCGTAGAAGATGTCGGCCTCATGCTTGGCGAGACCGGTCGAGTTGAGCGTCGGCACGCCCGGCAGCGCGTCGAGGTGGCCGGCCGAGGTGGTGACCAGCGGGCGCAGCGTGCCGGCTTTGATGTGGCTCACCACGGTCGGGTAGTCGGCCCACACCGCCTGGACGTGGCCGCCCATCAGCGCATTGATGGCGGGAGCGGTGCCGCCGTAGGGGACGTAGCTCGAGTCGAGCTTCTGCGCGAGCTTGAGAATCTCGATCGCGATGTGGAGCGAGGAGGCGGGTCCGCCGGCGGCGAACACGATCTTGCCGGCCTTGGCCTCCTTGACCAGATCCTGCAGCGTCTTGATCGACGACGAGCCCTGCACCACCAGCACCATCGGCGTCGCCGCGAGCTGGCAGACCGCTTCGAAGTTCCCCTCCAGCGTGTAGTTGCCGCGCCCCACCGCCGGGTTGATCACAAAGGTGTTGGCCACCATCACCACGGTGTTGCCGTCCGGCTCGGCGCGCGCGGCAAGCTCGGTGCCGATCACCGTGCCTGCGCCCGGCTTGTTCTCGACGACGACGTTGACGTTGTGGGCCTTGCCGATGGCTTCTCCCATCAGCCGCGACGTGATGTCCGGACCGCTGCCCGGCGTATAGGGCACGATGATCTTGAGCGACTTTTGTGCAAGCGCGGCACCGCCGGGCATCATGGCGAGCGGGGCGGCGATCAGGGCGGCAGCAATAACCTTCAGCATGTTCTCATTCCCTCCCGTGAAAAGTTTGAGACAGCCTGAGCGGTTTTGCCGCTCGCCGCAAGATGGCAGGGCGAAGCAGGGTGGCGCCCGGTCGCGGCCGCGCTATTGTCCGGCGCCGGATTTTCTCGCACTGTGCGGCCATTCGCATCGGGATCGGGTGATGACGCGAACGGCAATTGGAGCGGCACTGGCGGCCGTGGCGGCGCTGGGCCTGATGGCTCAGGCGCCTGCCGTGCAGGTGGACCGCATCGAGGTGGCGCGGCCAGGCACCTTTGAGATCGAGGTGCGGGGTGCGGTGCCGGACCGTGCCATTTCGACCGGCAACCGGGTCGAGGCGCAGGCCTACAAGAGTCTCCAGGTCGGCACCGCCGTTCCATTGAAGCTCGGCACCGTCATCGGTGCCGAGCTGACGGTGGCCGGCTCGCCCCGGCGCGGCAAGGTGCCCCTCAAGGTGGTGTGGCGCTATCCGGCGCCGGGCCTGGTCAATCCGCAGACCGGAGAGGTGAAGACCTCCGACGAGTATGCCGACACTCAACTGGTCGGCGAGAAGTTTCCGGTGTTCTGGGGGATAACGCAGGAATGGCATCTGGTGCCGGGCACCTGGACTCTCGAGGTGTGGCACGCCGGCCGCAAGCTGGTCGATCAGCCGTTTCAGGTGGGAAAGCCATGAGTGACACGGCAGGACTGAGCCTCGAGCAGCTTCGGGCGCGGATGCTGCGCAAGCAGCTCTGGGTGGTGATGAGCCGCGCGGTCGCCTCTCCCGAAGAGCTGGCAAAGCAGACCCGCGCTCATCTGGAATACCAGATCAGGCTGGAGCGCGAGGGCATCATGTACGGCGCGGGCCCGTGCGCGCGTCCCGGCGAGGACCGGCCGGCGTTCGGGCTGATTGTCATCCGCGCGAAGGACGAAGCGGCGGCCCGTGCCATTGCCGATGCCGATCCCATGCACTCCTCGGGGGCCCGGCAGTACGACCTGTTTTCGTGGTCCCTCAACGAGGGCCGCATCAACGTGACGTTGAATTTTTCGGATCAGACCTTCCGGTTCGACTGAACCTCGGGCGGCCCGGGCGCGACCAACCGGTCAGCCTCCGGGAGATTCCGATGTCCCAGACCCAGCAGCCATCCGGGCCGGCTTCGCGCCGCCGCAGCGGGCGTGGCCATGTCGCGGGAATCGTTGCGCTGATTGCGCTGTTCGTCGTCGTGGCCGCCTGGTTCTGGACTTCGTTCCAGCCCTCGCCTCCGGCCGGCGTGGAAGCAGGACCTGGCGCGCCGCACGGCGTCATGGTGGTCGGCTCCAGCGCCTTCATCGCGGCGCTGATTGTGCAGCTTCGGTCGATGAGTGCGTGGGAGATTCTCGAAGCCGCCTGGGATCTGCTGCTCGGCCTGTTCGGCCTGATTGGCGCCGTGCTCAAGGGCATGCTGGACTGGTTCCTCGGCCTGATCGGCTGGGACTGACGTCCGCGTCCGGCGCCCGCGCAATGTCCGGCTCATACGATCCCGAGGACGACCCCGACACGTTCCGGCTTGCGCCCGGCGACCGTTCGCTTGCCGGCTCCGTTCACGAAGGTCGCAACTTCATGTTCGCGGTCCTGCGCGACGTCGACATGTCGGACGCCGACTTCTACTGGGCGAGTTTCCAGGGCGCGATCCTTGAAGGCGCGATCATGATAGGCTGCGATCTGCGCGGCGCGCATTTCGACGGCGCCAACATGCGCGGCGCCGGTCTGCGGCATGCCAACCTCGGTCTCGACAACATCGGCGGCAGGACAAGTCTCGAAGACGCGGACCTCGGCGGCGCCGATCTCCGCAGTGCAAATATTTCGGGCGCCGATTTCACGCGCGCCAGATTGACCGGTGCGGACCTGCGCGGCGCAAACGCGTCATCGCCGCTGCCGGACCGGGT
>CAZGSW010000084.1:11221-17180 GCA_964528635.1 uncultured Rhodoplanes sp.
TGACCGGTGCGGACCTGCGCGGCGCAAACGCGTCATCGCCGCTGCCGGACCGGGTCACCTGCTTCTACGGCGCCGACCTGACCGATGCGAAACTCGCGGGCGCCAACCTGCGTGGCGCCACCTTCGATGCCGAAACACGCTTTCCACATCGCTTCAAGCCCGTCCAGGCGGGAATGATCGCGAGGCAGCGCAAGAAGTCGTGAAGCAGGATGGAGCCGCCGGGAGATGCGGCACGGCGGCGTTGTGTTACAATGCTGCGGTGCCGGTGCGGGAGTTTGCTCCCATGAACACCAAGACCACCCAGAAGCCGCGGACCGTTACCGCAACGAAGGCGCAGCGCCCGCCGTTGTGGAAGGTGATCCTTCTCAACGACGACTACACGCCGCGCGAGTTCGTCGTGCTGGTGCTCAAGGCCGTGTTCCGGATGAACGAAAGCCAGGCCTACCGCGTGATGCTGACGGCGCATCAGCGCGGCGCCTGCGTGATCGCCGTCTATACCAGGGATGTCGCCGACACCAAGGCGCGGGAGGCGACCGAGATGGGCAAGAGCAAGGGCTATCCGCTCTACTTCACGACGGAGAAGGAAGAATAGTCTTGCACCGCTGCTGATCGGGTAGCGGCGCGCGCGAATTCCGGATGCTGTCGGGTTCCGAGCGGTTCGTTGAGCGGGGAGGGAGTACACCCCCTGGCACGGTCCGGCGAACAAAATCGATGGCAGGGGCACTACCCCGCTTGTCACTCGCCGTCCGCGTGGTCAAGATTGTTGGCAAGATCGTCGGTAAGATCGTCGGAACCGGAGCAAAGCTCCGATCGAAGAAAGCGACATCCCGGGAGGAAAGCCATGCTGAGATGGAAGAACCGCGAGTATTCCGCTGCCTGTGCGTGTTGCATCGAGCCTGTCGCAACGGCGGGCGTAAGCCGCCGTCAGTTGCTCGGCGGCGGTGCCGCGCTTGGTCTCGCCGCCACCGGCTTTGCACCGAAAGTCTTCGCGCAGGCCAAGCCGCATCGCATCGACGTCCACTGTCATGTGGTGCCGCCAAGCTGGCTCGCCGCCATGGACGTGATCGGGCGCAAGGACTATCCGCTGGCGAACTGGTCGGTGCAGAAGCTGCTCGACGACATGGACAAGGGCGGCGTTGCGACCGCAATCACGTCGCCGACCACGCCGCAGGTCACCCCGCTCGGCAAGTCGGTCGCCATCCGTCTGGCCCGGGAGTCCAACGACTATTCGAAGAAGCTCGTGACCGATCATGCCGGCCGGTTCGGCGTGTTCGCGATGCTGCCATTGCCGCACATCGATGAGAGCCTCAAGGAGATTGCCTATGCCTTCGACACGTTGAAGGTCGACGGCGTCGGGATCATGACCAGCTACGGCGGCAAATGGCTGGGCCATCCGGACTTTGCGCCCGTGTGGGAGGAACTGAACCGCCGCAAGGCGACGGTCTATACGCATCCCACCACGCCCGTTTGCTGCGCCGGTCTCGTGCAGGGCGTGCCGGACTACATGATGGAGTTCGGCACCGACACGACCCGCAGCATCGCGAGCCTGGTGCTCAGCGGCACGTCGCAGAAATTCAGGGACATCAACTGGATCTGGTCGCACGGCGGCGGTGCGTTGACCGCGTTCGCCGAGCGCTTCCTGGTGCAGGTGGTGAGTATCCCACCGTACAAGGGCAAGATCACCCGCGAGATCATGGCCGGCGAGCTTAACCGCTTCTACTACGACACGGCGCAGATCTCCGGTGTCGTAACGCTGGAGGCGCTGAGCAAGCTCGTGCCTGTGTCGCAGATCGTATATGGCACGGACTTCCCTTACCGCACCGCGTCCGATCATACGAAGGGGGTTACCGCCTTCTTCAAGGGCGACGACCTGCAGAAGGTGGATCGCGACAACGCGCTGCGCATTCTGCCGCGGCTTCGCACCTGAAAACCACCGGCCGGACGTTTCCTGTCCGGATCTTTCAACGGCGGCCGATCGGCCGCCGTTGCTGTTTCGGCGCCGTGCTGTCCGCGAGCCGCTATTCGATCTTCACCTTCAGGTCGGCGATGGTCTTCGCCCATCGCGCGCGCTCTGTGGCCGTGAACGCTTCGAAGTCGGCCGTGCTCATCGCCCGGATTTCGATGCCGACGCTCTTCATGCGCTCGACGAAGGCGGGGCTTGCCATCAGCGCCGCGAGCTCCTTGCGGAGCCGCTCGACCACGGGAGCCGGCGTCTTGGACGGCACGTAGAGCGCGGTCCACGCCGAGGCGACGAGGTCGGGATGGCCGAGTGCGGGCATCAGCGGCACGCCGGTGAGAACGGCCGAAGGCTGCGTCGCGGCGAGCGCCAGCGCGCGCACCTTTTCGCCGCGCACGTGCCCGATCACGTCCGGCGCGATCGGAAACATGGCCTGAAGCCGGCCGCCGATCAGGTCGGTCAGGGCCGGGCCCTGGCCGCGATAGGGAACGTGCGTCATGTCGGCGCCGGTCGCGCGCTTGAACATCTCGCCGAACAGATGGGTCGAGGAGCCGACGCCGGACGAGCCGTACGACAGCTTGTTGGCGCGCGCGTAGGCGATGAACTCGGCGAGGGTCTTGGCCGGGACGGACGGGTGCACCACCAGCAGGTGCGGCGCCGCCCACATCATCGAGATAGCGGTGAAATCGGTCGCCGGATCGTACGCGATTTTGCTGTACAGGCTCTTGTTGATGGTTTGCGTGCCGTTGGTGCCGATGAACAGCGTGTGACCGTCGGGCTCGGAGCGTGCGGCTTCGGCGGCGGCGAGATTGCCGCCCGCGCCGACCTTGCTCTCCACCACCACGCTCTGACCGAGCGCGTTCTTCAGATGCTCGGCCAGTAGTCGCGCGGAGAGGTCGGCGCTGCCGCCGGCCGGGAACGGCACCACGATGCGGATCGTCTTGCTGGGCCAGTTCTGTGCGGCGGCCGGGGCCGTCAGGGCGGCAAATGCGGCAAGCGCCAGAACGATGCGGCGGGTGGGTGTCATCGTATGCCTCCTTCGATCGGGAAATGGTGTTCGCCCGCGATGCAGGATGCAAGCCATATCCGGGGCGTCGGCGCGGCTGGCCCGGGCCCCGCGGCCGTGGATTCGCAATGCCGCGGCAGGCGGGCCGCTAATCCGGTGCGATCGGATGGCTTTCGACGCTCTCGAGTCCGCTTGCCGGCCCGGATTCCAGCTCGTCGAGTTTCCGGCGGTACTCATTGGCGAGACGGGTGAGCCGGAACTTCACCTCGGGGATTTTCGCTTCCTTCGCCAGTTCGTTGCACTTCTCGTAGAATTCGCGAGTCACGTCCACAGTACGCATTTCCGCCCCACACAGTCCGCGCGCAATTAACGGCGGCGGCGGCGCCGAAGCAAGCCGTTGACTTCGTCAGATCTTGTGCGCAGCGGCTGCAGCCGTTGGCGCCGGAAGCGCGGCATGCACGGGCGCCGGCGGGCTGGCGTGGCCGACCAGCGCGACAACGTTCGCGATCGTTGCCAACAGCAGCGTCAGCGCCAGAATGATCCCGTGCATCGTCCGCTCCGAGAATCGGAGGGAAAGCATGGCGGGGACGGGAACCGGAGTCCCAAAGTATCTTTTTTCCGGGATTCAGATTCCGTTTACGCGGCGGAGTCCGTCCGGCGCGATTCCCGGCCGGACAAGAATTCGGTGCGCGATTCGGCCCGCGACGCCCGGGTTGCGATCTCAGGCCGCGAATCTCAGGCCGATGCCGCTTTCGCTTCGCTCGCGGCGGCCGCTCCCGACGGCCCGATCACGCCGCTGCTGCCCTCGCCGAGATAGTCCTGCACCGAACGCTCGACGTGTTCCTTCGCCATGCCGTCGAGGTGGTCCTTGAGGCGCGCGAGCACCTCGGCCGTTTCCCGGTCTTGAGCCTTGCGCGTCTCGATCGACACGATGGAGCTGAGGATCTGGAGCTGGTTGCCGATCCGGTGGTTGATCTCGCGGATCAGCCGGTCCTTGTCGCGGGTGCGCTCCGTCACCAGCCGTTCGAGCTGCTCGCGCTGGCGCCGCGGCGAGGGCAGGTGACGGATCTGCGGCAGGATGAACGCGAACGCCACCGCGGTGCCGACCGACACGATGGCCGTGACGATGGAGATGCCGGCCTGCACACCGAGATACTGCGTGCCGAGCAGCGCCGACCAGACGTGCACCAGGTGGGTCAGGCCGCACGCCACGATGAAGGTGACGAACAGCGTCCACAGCCAGGGATACGGGATGTCGTCCTTGCGGTCGCGCAGCACCACCGCCATCGTCACCGGAATGGCGAAGTAGGCGAGCGCGATGGCAAGGTCGCTCGAGAGCACGAAACCCGCAAGCGCCGTGTCCGACGTGCAAAGCTCGATCAGGCGTTGAAGCATCGGGCCCCAGCCGAAAGACGGGTCGAATCGCCCGAAGCGATCCTACAGGTCGGGGCCGGAGCCGGTAAGCAGGAACCGTGGGGCGCAGCGTGACGCGGTGCTGCCGGAACCGGTGCTAGTGGGGAACCGCGCGTCCGGCGGCTTTAGCCCGCGCCGCCTGTGTGGCGGCCGGAGCGGGCCTTGCGTGCGGCTGCGCCGGTTGCGCGGCTTGCGGCGCGGCCGCCATCGCCGCGCTTGAGGAGGGCGGCCGCGGCTTCGGCAGCGGCACCGGCCCGGTCACCGAAGTGTCGCGGCGCCCCGCCCGGCCTGCGCGCTCCAGCCCCGGCGCATGTCCCGCGCCCTGCGAGCCGGTGATAGCCGGCGTTACCGCGTAGCCGACCGCGGCGCCCGCGATGGCGCCGACCGGTCCCAGCACCAGCGCGCCCGCGAGCGCGCCGGCCGCGGCACCGCCGAGCCGCTCGTTTGCCTGCGCCCCCGCCGGCGGAATGAGAAGGAGTGCCAGCGCCGCCGCCAATGCTGCGCCGGTCGCGGCAGTTCTTGCCGTTGTGACTTTCATGCTGAGTCTCCCCCGATGCATCGGCCGCGCATGACGGCCGACGCAGACGCGAAGGTTTCTCAACCAGTGTGGCCGCAATTCGCCGCAGCCGTGACGGAAACGCGGATGGACCCGCAATTCGGCGCCGTGGCGGTATGGGGTTAGGGAGCAGCGGTTATTTCGATGCGCTCAGTAGAACAACCGGTCGATCGCGGCGAGCGTCACCAGCAGCACGATGATGATGCCGACGACGCCGTAGCCGGTTAGCCGCCGCGATTGCGGGCGCTGGAAGCCGCCGCGAAACGCGCGGTAGGCGAGATATCCGATCAGCAGCGCGATCAGGAATTCGAGCAATACGTTGGTCGGCGGCAGCGGCTCCGGGGTTCATGGCGTGGTCCGCGCCAGGAAGGCCGGCCCGGAGCTAGGGCTTGCTTGCGACCTCGGCGCGGAACGCGCCGCTTGCCGGATCGATTTCGCCGATCTTGCGAAAGCCTTCCGCGGCGAACACCGTGCCGGGTTTGGCGGCCGGCCTGGTCAGCGATTTCTCGATCGGGCCGTTTGCCATCTCGTAGACGGCGATCGCGCCGGAGGCGAGCACGGCGACGCCGAGGCCGTAGCGTGTTGGCAGCGATTTCGAAATTTTCATGAACGTCGGCGTCACCTTGCGCGCCACGTTCGGACTGCCGGTCACGCCGCGCAGGAATTTCGCCGTCGAGTCGCGCGTCGCCAGGTTGTTGGCTGTGTGCAAGCTGAACGAGGTTGCGAACACCGACATCGGCTCGACCGGCCGCTTGCCGGGCGGAAACATCGACGGTGACTGCTCGACACAGGTGACCTTCGGCGGCTGGCCTTCAGTCTTGCACCGCAGCAGGCGCTCGTTCTTGGTGTCGCGGCTTCTGAGGGCTTCGGTCATTTTGGATTGCGCGAACGCCCCGGTGCCGGCCGCGGATGCAGCCAGCAGCGTCAGAGCAGCAATGAGGATCGGCCAGACAGACATGGCACAGCCGTTGATCGGTGTGTGCAGTTTACGACAAGGGCCGATGCGGAGACAATCGGCGTGGCGTAG
>CAZGSW010000085.1:0-5462 GCA_964528635.1 uncultured Rhodoplanes sp.
AGGATCGACTGGGGCAAGCCGTGGGAGCAGATCGACCGGTTGATCCGCGGCTGCAATCCGGCGCCCGGAGCGTGGACGACGTTCGACGGCAAGCAGCTCAGGATTTTCGACGCAAAGCCCCTGCCGGCCAAAGATCCGAAGGGCATCGGCGGCAAGCTCGGCGAGATCGTTGCTGTCGAGGCCGACGGCTTTACCGTCGTCTGCGCCGACGGCCGCTTCAAGGTGACCCGCGTGCAGCCCGCCGACGGCAAGAAGATCGAGGCCGGCGAGTGGGCGAAGTCCGCCAACATTGAGCCGAAAGCAAGGTTCACATGAATCGTCCGGCGCCACGCACACTTGCTGTCGTCCCCGTGAAAGCGGGGACCCAGTACATACCGAACGAGCAGTGATTACCGGATGCCCGCTTTCGCGGGCATGACACCCCGAAATTCATCAGTCATCTCACCACCGGATCGTCCCATGCCCGCCTCGCAACATCAAAAGCCGCTTTCCGATATCGAGATCGCCCAGGCCGCCAGGATGCGGCCGATCATGGACGTTGCCCGAGAGAAGCTCGGCATCACGCCCGAGAACCTCAACCCCTATGGCCACTACAAGGCCAAGGTATCGATGGACTACATCAAGTCCCTCAAGGACAAGAAGAACGGCAAGTTGGTGCTGGTGACCGCGATCACGCCAACGCCTGCGGGCGAAGGCAAGACCACCACCACGGTCGGTCTCACGGACGCGCTCAATCACATCGGCAAGAAGGCCATGTGCGCGCTGCGCGAACCTTCGCTGGGGCCGTCGTTCGGCATGAAGGGCGGCGCGGCCGGCGGTGGCTACGCCCAGGTCGTGCCCATGGAGGACATCAACCTCCACTTCACGGGCGATTTCCACGCGATCACGTCCGCGCACAATCTCCTGTCGGCGCTGATCGACAACCACATCTACTGGGGCAACGAGGCCGGGATCGACAGCCGCCGTGTTACATGGCGGCGGGTGATGGACATGAACGACCGTGCGTTGCGCGAGATCGTTTGTTCGCTGGGCGGCGTTGCGAACGGCTATCCGCGGGAGGCGGGATTCGACATCACGGTTGCTTCCGAGGTCATGGCCATCTTCTGCCTGGCCAGCGATCTTCAAGACCTGAAGAAGCGGCTTGGCAACATCATCATCGGCTATACGCGCGAGCGTAAGCCGGTGCGGGCCTCCGACATCAAGGCTCACGGCGCAATGACGGTGCTGCTGCGGGACGCGCTGGCGCCGAATCTCGTGCAGACGCTGGAAGGCACGCCCGCCTTCATCCATGGCGGTCCGTTCGCCAACATCGCGCACGGCTGCAATTCGGTGCTGGCCACCACGAGCGCGTTGAAGCTTGCGGACTACGTGGTCACGGAAGCGGGCTTCGGCGCCGATCTCGGCGGTGAGAAGTTCCTCGACATCAAGTGCCGCAAGGCCGGCCTGCAGCCGGATTGCGCGGTGATCGTCGCGACCATCCGCGCTCTCAAGATGCACGGCGGCGTGAAGAAGGACGACCTCAAGAAGGAGGACCTGAAGGCGCTGGAGGCCGGCATGGCGAACCTCGAGCGCCATGTCGAGAACGTGCAGAAATTCGGCATTCCTGCCGTCGTCTCGATCAATCGCTTCTCGGCCGACACGGACGCCGAAATCGCGCTGGTCAAGGAGAAGTGCAAGGCGCTCGGCGTGGAGGCGATCATGGCCGACCACTGGGCGATGGGCGGCGAGGGCGCGGCCGACGTTGCGCGCGCCGTGGTGAAGATCTGCGACGAGGGCAAGGCCAGTCTGAAGCTGCTTTATCCCGACGACATGCCGCTGTTTGACAAGATTCGCACCATCGCGAAGGAAATTTACCGGGCGAAGGACGCCAGCGCCGACAAGTCGGTTCGCGATCAGCTCGCCAACTTCGAGGCGATGGGTTACGGCAAGGCGCCGGTCTGCATCGCCAAGACGCAGTATTCGTTCTCCACCAACGCCGACGCCAAGGGCGCCCCCACCGACCACACCATCAACGTGCGCGAGGTGCGGCTGTCTGCCGGAGCGGAATTCGTGGTCGTGATCTGCGGTGAGATCATGACCATGCCGGGTCTGCCGCGCGTGCCGTCGGCCGATTCGATCGATATCGGACCGGACGGACGGATCGTCGGCCTGTTCTAGGGCGAACGCATTTCAGGCTTGCGAGCGGCGGGCACCTTTGCCCGCCGTCTGCATGTCGTCGAGGTCCGGTGCGATCCGTCTTGCCTCCTCGACCAGAGCGGCCGTGATGGGCATCATCGGTTCGCGCGCCGGTACCACAAGGCCGATGGTCTGGATGGCCTGGGGCTCGACGATCGGAATGGCCCGGAGCGTTGCGGTAAGCCCCAGGGTCTCGGCCAGTTTGGCCGGCATCACGCTGGCCCAGCGGCCGGTGCGCACATGCGAGAACAGCAGGATCATCGAGTCCGATTCCAGCGTCGGCCTGGACTCGCCTCCGGCGGTCTTGAGCAGTCGGTCGATGATGCGTCGATTCTGCATGTCCGGCGTCAGCAGGCAAAGCGGGACCTGCGCCACCTCCGCCCATGTGACGCGGCTCCGATCGCCAAGCCGGGCGTCTGCCGATGTCAGCAGGCAATAGCTCTCGTGGTACAGCGGGATCGCATTCACCCGGCCGAGCGGTTCGTTGCCGAGATAGGTAATGCCGGCATCGATTTCGAGATTTTCCAGAAGCTCCAGGATTTCGATCGATGTGCGCGAGTAGATCGTGAACTGCACGTTGGGATGTCGCTCCCGGTAGGGCGTTGTAAGCTCGGCGACCATGGCAAGGGCGGTGGGGATCGCCGCAATTCGCAGACTGCCGGTCAGTCCGAAGCGCAGCGCATTGATTTCCTCCCGCATCGCGCGGGTGTCGCCGACAATTCGCCGAGCCCAGTCGAGCACCCGCTCTCCCTCCGGCGTAAAGCCCTGAAAGCGGGAGCCGCGATTGACCAGTAGTACGCCGAACTGCCCCTCAAGCTGCTTTACGCCCGCTGACAGCGTCGGCTGCGTGACACCGCAGGCTTCAGCGGCGCGGCCGAAATGCTGCTCGCGCGCAAGGGCCAGTATAAAGTCGAGCTTGTCGATCATCGCTGGTTGGACCGGGTTGCCAGAGGGATGGCTGTCAGTCGGGACTTGCCAACGATACGATAATAACCTGTAAATGGGGCCGTAACGATAGAATTTATCTATCAATCCATGCCGCCAAAGGGATTGTAAGAAATCCTGGAAATGTTCAATTCTGGGTCATGAATATTCAGGTTCCGCCACCCGGCAATAGCGCTCCGCCGCGCGGCCGCAAGCCGCGACGTACCCCGAAGGGACGGCAGGTGGATCCGCAGGCTGCTGCCGATGTCGCCGCCCTGCTGGGCGATCGCGCGCGCAAACGCGATCTGCTGATCGAATTCCTGCACCTGATCCAGGACAGGTACGGCCATCTGTCCGCTGCGCACCTCGCGGCGCTGGCGGCCGAAATGAAGCTCTCGATGACAGAGGTGTACGAGGTCGCGACCTTCTACGCCCACTTCGACGTGGTGAAGGAGGGCGAGACGCCGCCGCCTGCGATAACGGTGCGCGTGTGTGACTCGCTGTCCTGCGCCATGGCCGGCGCGGAAAGGCTTCTCGCCAGTTTGCCGGACAGGCTCGGACCGAACGTGCGCGTTGTTCATGCGCCGTGCATGGGCGCCTGCGACCGGGCCCCGGTGTGTGCCGTCGGCCACTCCCAGGTGTTTCACGCGACGGAAGACAAGATGGCGAAGGCGGTGGCGGTGCCCGAGCATCCGCACGCCTGGACGGGTCATATCGACTTCGAGCACTACCTCGCGGCGGGCGGCTATCGCGTGCTGGCGGAACTGACGAGCGGCAAGCGCACCCGCGACGACCTGATCAAGATCGTCAGCGACGCCGGATTGCGCGGTCTTGGCGGTGCCGGCTTTCCGACCGGCCGCAAGTGGACATTCGTCCGGGCCGAGCCGGGTCCCCGCATGATGGCGGTCAACGCCGACGAGGGCGAGCCCGGTACGTTCAAGGACCGCTTCTATCTCGAACGCGATCCGCACCGTTTCCTCGAAGGCATGCTGATCGCGGCCTATGTCGTCGAGGCGGTCGAGACCTATATCTATATTCGCGACGAATATCCCGAGATCCGCCTGATGCTGCTCGATGAGATCGAGAAGATCGAGCGGGCGGGCCTCGCCAGGCACACCCGGCTGTTCCTGCGGCGGGGCGCCGGCGCCTACATCTGCGGCGAAGAGTCGGCGATGATCGAATCGATCGAGGGCAAGCGCGGTCTGCCGCGCCATCGCCCGCCATATGTCGCGCAGGTCGGCCTGTTCGGCCGTCCGACGCTGGAACAGAACGTCGAGACGCTGTACTGGATTCGCGACCTCGTCGAGAGGGGCCCGGAATGGGCGACCTCACAGGGGCGCCGCGATCGCAAGGGTTTCCGCAGTTTCTCGGTGTCGGGCCGGGTTAAAAAGCCGGGTGTGGTGGTGGCGCCGGCCGGCGTCACCGCGCGCGAGCTGGTCGAGGAGTACTGCGGCGGCATGACCGAGGGGCATGTGTTCGGCGGTTACCTGCCCGGCGGCGCCTCCGGCGGCATCCTGCCTGTTTCGATGGCTGACGAGCCGCTGGACTTCGGAACACTTGAGAAACATGGCTGCTTCGTGGGGTCGCATGCGGTTGTGATCCTGTCCGAGAAGGACGATATGAAGGCGGTGGCCCTGAATTTGCTCAAGTTCTTCGAGGACGAGAGCTGCGGCCAGTGCACACCCTGCCGCGTCGGCACGGAAAAGGCCGTCAAATTGATGGAAACCGGTCCCTGGGACGCGGGGTTGCTGACCGAGCTGTCGGCGCTGATGCGCGACGCTTCCATCTGCGGTCTCGGACAGGCGGCTCCGAATCCCCTGATGTGCGTACTGAAGTTTTTCCCGGACGAACTCGCCAGGCCATTGAAGCATTGGTGAGTGAGAGGCTGCGATGACCGACGCGACACCGAAGCCCAACATGTTCTTCATGGACGACCAGGAGATCGACATTCGCGAAGGCGAGACGATCTTCCGCGCCGGCCGGCGGTTCGGGATCAAGCTGCCGCATCTCTGCTACACGCCGAAGCCGGGCTACCGGCCCGACGGCAATTGCCGCGTCTGCATGGTCGAGATCGAAGGCGAGCGCGTGCTCGCCGCGTCGTGCCTGCGTACACCCGCGCCCGGCATGAAGGTGAAGACGCAGACGGACCGCGCCAAGACCGCACGCCGGATGGTTGCCGAATTGCTCATCACCGATCAGCCGGACCAGGTGCACGCCCACGATCCGGACTCCGAACTCTGGAAGATCGCGAAACGCCAGAAAATCGAGGCCGGGCGCTTTCCCAGGCGTGAGCCGATCAAGGTGCCCGAGCCCGACCGCAGCCACGTGGCGATGGCGGTCAATCTCGACGCCTGCATCCAGTG
>CAZGSW010000085.1:5562-11239 GCA_964528635.1 uncultured Rhodoplanes sp.
GACAGCGTGTGCCCTTACTGTGGCGTCGGCTGCCAGCTCACCTATCAGATCAAGGATGACAGGATTGTTGCGGTGACCGGCCGCAACGGCCCAGCCAATCAGAACAGACTCTGCGTGAAGGGTCGTTTCGGTTTCGACTACGTGCACAACAAGCAGCGTCTCTTGAGGCCGCTGATCCGCAAGGACGGCGTGCCAAAGGTGCCGCACGAATTCATCGATCCGTCGAATCCCTATACCCATTTTCGCGAGGCGACGTGGGAGGAGGCGCTGGATTGCGCCGCCGGCGGGCTCAAGACCATCCGGGACCGCGATGGTTCTCATGCGCTCGCCGGCTTCGGCTCGGCGAAGGGTTCTAACGAAGAGGCCTATCTGTTCCAGAAACTGGTGCGGACCGGGTTCGGCACCAACAACGTCGATCACTGCACGCGGCTCTGTCACGCATCGTCGGTGGCGGCTCTCCTTGAGGGCGTGGGTTCGGCCGCGGTCACGGCAACCTTCAACGAGGTAAAAAACTCCGACCTGATCATTGTGATCGGCGCCAACCCGACCGAGAACCATCCGGTCGCAGCCACCTATTTCAAGCAGGCGGCCAAGCGCGGCGCCAAGCTTGTCATCATGGATCCGCGCGGCACCGCGATGAAGCGGCACGCCTGGAAGATGATGCAATTCAAGAACGGCGCCGACGTGGCGATGCTCAACGCCATGCTCAACACGATCGTTGCCGAGAAGCTCTACGACGAGCAGTACATCCAGACCTATGTCGAAGGATTCGACGCCTGGAAGGAAAACATCAAGGACTTCACGCCGGAAGAGATGGCGCCGATCTGCGGCATCGAGGCTGAGACCCTGAAAGATGTGGCGCGTGCCTACGCGCGTGCCGAGCGCGCCATCATCTTCTGGGGCATGGGCGTGTCACAGCACACGCACGGGACCGATAACGCGCGCTGCCTGATTGCGCTTGCGCTCATCACCGGCCAGGTCGGCAGGCCTGGCACCGGGCTGCATCCGCTGCGCGGGCAGAACAACGTGCAGGGCGCGTCCGACGCGGGCCTGATCCCGATGTTCTTCCCCGACTACAAGTCGGTCGAGAGCCCGGAAATCCGCGCCCAGTACGAGGCGGCGTGGGGCGTCAAGCTCGATCCCAAGCGCGGCAAGACCGTGGTCGAGATCATGGACGCGGTGCATGCCAACGAGATCAAGGGCATGTACATCGAGGGAGAGAACCCGGCGATGTCCGACCCGGACCTCAACCACGCCCGTGAGGCTTTGGCTCATCTTGAACATCTCGTGGTGCAGGACCTGTTCCTCACCGAAACCGCAGTCTACGCCGACGTGATCCTTCCGGCGTCCGGCTGGCCTGAAAAGGACGGCACGGTCACCAACACCAATCGTCAGGTGCAGATCGGACGGCAGGCCCTGCCGCTGCCGGGAGACACGCGCCACGATCTCTGGATCATCCAGGACATCGCCAACCGGCTGGGCTGCGGCTGGAACTACAAGCATGTCAGCGAGGTCTATACCGAGATGGCGTCGATGATGCCGGCGCTCGACAACATCTCGTGGGAGCGGATCGAGCGCGAGAGTTCCGTCACCTATCCATCCGATGCGCCCGACAAGCCGGGCCGCGACGTGGTGTTCGACAAGGGCTTCCCGCGTCCAGGCGGTTTTGCCAAGCTCGTGGCCACCAAGCTGCAGCCGCCCGACGAGGTCCCGGATGCCGAGTATCCGTTTGTCCTCACCACAGGCCGCCAGCTCGAGCATTGGCATACCGGGTCGATGACCCGCCGTGCCGAGGTGCTGGACGCGATCGAGCCCACAGCCATCGCTCAGCTCTCGCGCGGCACCATCGAGAAGCTCGGCATCCGGGCCGGTGATATGGTTCGCGTCACCACGCGTCGGGGCACTGTGATGCTGCATTCCCGCCAGGATGACGCGGTGCCGGACGGGGTGGTGTTCATTCCGTTCGCCTACGTGGAGGCAGCGGCCAACTTGCTGACCAACCCGAAGCTCGATCCGTTCGGGAAGATCCCTGAATTCAAGTTCTGCGCGGCCAAGGTGGAAGCCGTCGACCCGGCCAGCCGGATCGCCGCGGAGTGATTTCCTTTCGAGGTCTGCTGTAGGCCGCAGGTGCGGGCGTCAATGGTCCGGAAGCTTGTCGTGATTGGTCAGGGCGCGGCGGGCCTTTCAGCCGCGCTGGCTGCAAGCGGGGAGGCGCAACGCCGGGACGCCCCGCTCGAAGTCACAATTATCGAGAAAGCACCGGCGGTCGAGGCTGGTGGCAACACCCGCTGGTCACCGTCTTATATGCGAATGGCCTCGCCTGAGCGCGTCGAGCCGTCGTTCGTGCACGACATGCTGTCGGCGACTGGTTTTCGCGGCGATGAAGGGTATTTCGCTGCGCTGGCTGCGGACGCTCCCGCTACCATGGCCTGGATCAAGTCCTGTGGTGTCGAATTCCACCAGCCGACCTACTATCTCGCCAAGGGCCCGCCGCGTATCCAGCCGGTGGGAGGCGGAGCGGTTCTCGTGTCAAAGCTGTCCGAACGCGCGAAGGCCTTGGGCGTTACGATCCGCTATTCGTCACCGGCCGAAGGTCTTGTGCTGAAGGATGACGGCATCGCCGGAGTCCGCGTCGCCGGTGAGGTTGTCGACGCCGATGCGGTGGTTCTTGCTGGCGGCGGATTTCAGTCCAACGCTGGAATGATGCTCGATAATTTCGGGCCTCGCGCAGAGGGCATCCGGATGATCTCCCCCGGCACGCGCTTTGCGACCGGCGATGTGATCCGCATGGCGCTTGACATCGGCGCGGACAAATCCGGTGACTGGGACGGCATGCATATCGAACCCGTCGATCCGCGCTCCAGAAACTCCGCGCCGGTGGTGCTGGTCTATCCCTACGGCATCGTGGTCGATAAATCAGGGCGGCGTTTCTTTGACGAGGGCGGCGGCCTCGTGCATGAGACTTGGGAGGCCTTCTCACGGGCGCTGCACTTCGATGTTGCGGGACGCGAGGCCTACGCGATCCTGGACCGAAAGCTGTACGACATCGCCGACTGGAAGCGCGCGGTGCGCTCCGAGGTGCCGCCGGTCGAGGCGCCAACCTTGCACGACCTTGCGGCCAGGCTCGGAATCGATCCTGGTGGCCTGATCGATACCGTCACGCAGTACAACGCCGCTGCGACGGGGAACATGTCGCGCTTCGATCCAACGGTCTGCGACGGGCTCGCCGCTTCGCCGGCACTCAAGCCGCCGAAATCGAACTGGGCGCGCCCGATCGCCGATCCACCGTTTGTTGCGTTTCCGCTGATCGGAGCCGTCGCTTACACGTTCGGTGGTATCGCGACTGATGAGCGTGCGCGGGTTTTGCGGAACGGCGAACCGTTGCCGGGTCTCTATGCGGCGGGTGAGGTCACTGGCCATTTCTACGGCACTGCGCCGAACGCGGTTTCGGTGCTGCGTGCATTCGTGTTCGGGCGGCGAGCCGGGATCGAGGCGGGGGGCTTTCTGTCAAATTCCTGATTTGCGATGTACGAAATTCCCGACGCTCGACGAGCGCCGGGAATTCGTAACAAGCTCTGAACCTAGTCGATCACTTCGATCACGCGGCGTGTCGTTGGATCGACGAACACCACGTTGTCGTTATAGTACACGTAACGATATCGGCTCACGGTTGGCCCCCATGCGCTTGGAGCCGTCCTGATCTCCACTTCAGGCGGGAGGGGCTCGCCCACCACAATACGCTCCTGAACCGTCACCGGAGCCACGCGTTCGCGGACCACATATTCCATGATCCGGGTGCGCTGCTCCGGAGCCAGTTCGATGCCGATGGCCTGGGCCGTGACCGGTGTCGCGGACTGACTGGAGACCAGGCTAGCAAGACCGGCCGCGGCTTGCGATGGCTGTGCGTTTCACGAACCTCTCCTTCTGTGACGCCCCACAACCCCCTGCGAAATCAATCGTTCAGGACGGGTGCACGTTCCGGCGGAACACCGGAACAGGCTGAATCACCATTCATGGATTTGGCGGCCTGGCGGCGGGCTTGTCCGCACCGCCAAGCGCATTATGGTGGTTCCATGAGCATCGTTCAGCACATCGAGTCTCGCCGACCGGTTGCGGTCAGGACCGACTGGACTCGCGCCGAGGTGCGTACTCTGTTCGATCTGCCGTTTCCGGAATTGATGTACGAGGCGGCCCGCGTACACCGGCTTCACTTCGACCCTGCCGAGGTTCAGATATCCACGCTGCTCTCGGTCAAGACCGGCGGCTGTCCGGAGGATTGCGCCTACTGTCCGCAGAGCGCGAAGTTCGACACCGGCGTCAAGGCCGAAAAGCTGATGGACGTCGAAGCGGTTGTGGCGGAGGCTCGGGCTGCCAAGGCAGCCGGCGCCGGCCGGTTCTGCATGGGTGCGGCCTGGCGTTCGCCGAAGGATCGCGATGTCGACAATATCTGCCGCATGATCGAAGGAGTGCGGTCGCTCGGGCTCGAGACCTGCGCCACACTTGGCATGCTGTCCCCAGCCCAAGCCCATCGCCTCAAGCGTAGCGGCCTCGACTATTACAACCACAATCTCGACACTTCGCCTGAGTTCTACGGCGAGATCATCACGACGCGCACCTATCAGGACCGTCTGGACACCCTCGATCACGTCCGTGCCGCCGGCATCAATGTATGCTGCGGCGGCATCGTCGGAATGGGCGAAAGCGTGGACGACCGGGCCGGCATGATCGTTGCGCTTGCCACGCTTCCCGTGCACCCCGAATCGGTGCCGTTGAACATGCTGGTGCAGGTCGAAGGCACCCCGCTTGCCACCGGCCACGCGCTCGATCCGCTGGACTTCGTGCGGACAATCGCGGTGGCGCGAATCGCCATGCCGAAGTCGGTGGTTCGCCTGTCAGCCGGCCGCGAGGACATGAGCGAGGAGACGCAGGCACTGTGTTTTCTCGCCGGGGCGAATTCGATCTTCTACGGTCCACGGCTTTTGACGACGCCCAACCCGGATCGTGATCGCGACATGCAACTGCTCGACAAGCTCGGCCTGAGACCGATGGAGCGATGACGGCGGTTCAGGCGAGGTGCCGGACCGCGGCGAGCCCGGCGAACAGGCCGACGATCGACAGCACCACCGAGCCGATCACGTAAATCGCCGCCAGCCCGAACTGCTGGCGCTCGTACAGCAATGCTGCGTCCAGCGAAAAGGCGGAGAAAGTGGTGTAGCCGCCCAGCACGCCGGTCGTCAGGAACAGCCGCCAGTGCTGCGAGGCGTCGCCCTTGAAGGCAAAATAGGCGGCCACCAGGCCCATAATGGTCGAGCCGGTGATGTTGATGAAGATCGTGGAATACGGAAAGTTCGGTCCGAGTGTGCGGAAAGCCGCGATGTTGATGCCGTGGCGCACGGCGGCGCCGACTCCGCCGCCGAGAAACACGACCGCATAGGCGGCCAGATGCGTGGTTAGGTGCTGCATGGGTCGTTGCCCTTTCTCCAGAGTCAGGGCAACATCAGGCCGCCCTGCGGCGGCTTGGACGGAGTCCCACCGCCAGTTGCGCGGTAGGAGTCATCAGCCGTTTCCATTCGCGTAAACGGCGGTTGTCGGGGAACCCCATCCCCATCGCAGTCCAAGCTAGCGGTCGGCAAACCCGAGGTCAATCGTACGAGGCCGGCAGGCCCCTGCACTTGAA
>CAZGSW010000085.1:11339-17180 GCA_964528635.1 uncultured Rhodoplanes sp.
GCGGTCGGCAAACCCGAGGTCAATCGTACGAGGCCGGCAGGCCCCTGCACTTGAATGCCCCTGTACTTGAACAATGCGGGGCCAGATGCTTTTGATGCGCCTCCCCAACTCAGCAGGTTTGCTTGCCAGAGTCCCCGATCAAGCGCCCGCCGCGCCGCACGTTTGACTGGTCTACGGCCTTCATCGCCGTGGTGGTCGTCTCGGCCGCGGTCACCGTGTACTGGCGTGACGGTCAGGCGCGCTTTATGGAGATTCTGTCGTCGGACGTGTTTCTATTCTTCGACATCCTGCCGAAGGTGCTGGCGGCTTGCCTCATCGCCGCATTTGTTGCGGTCCTGATGCCGCGCGATGTGGTGGTGAAATGGGTCGGCGCCGAGTCCGGCTTTCTCGGTCTGATTATCGCGACTGTTGCCGGTATCATCGTTCCGGGCGGGCCGATCACCGTTTATCCGGTTGCGGCGGCCTTCATGGCTGTAGGCGCAGGAACAGGGGCGACGATCGCGTTCGTGACAAGCTGGACATTGCTTGGCTACAACCGCGCGCTGGTCTGGGAACTGCCGTTCTTCGGTGCCGACTTCGTGATCTGGCGTGCCATTGCAGCGCTGCCGTTGCCGATCGTCGCCGGTCTCCTGGCGCAGTGGCTGGCGCGCTGGATCGACGTCCGCAAAGGGAGCGGCGCATGATCTATCTGATCGACGCGTTCCTGTTTGCTCTCGCGGCGATCCTTGGGGTGATGACAGCGACCCGCGGCAAGCTGGTGCTGCGGGATAGCGTGCGGGAAGGCGCCGTCGATTTCCTGAGACTGGTGCCACGCATCATGCTCGGCGTGATCGGCGCCGGCTACATCGCCGCGTTGTTGCCGCAGGAGACGGTAGGCCGCTGGCTCGGCCCCGATTCCGGCGTCACCGGGCTCCTCATTGCCTTGGTCGGCGGCTTCGTGACGCCGGGTGGTCCGGTGATCGGATTCTCGATCGGGACCGCGGCGCTCAAAGGCGGCGCCGGTGTTCCCCAAGTCATTGCCTATACCACCGCCTGGGCACTGTTTGCTTTTCAGCGGCTGTTTATCTTCGAGATGGGCGTGATGCCCAGGCGCATTGTCGCGTTGCGGGTGGCGGCATCATGGCCGCTGCCCATCCTGGCGGCGCTGGCCGCGATGCTGCTTGGAAGGCCCTGATCGTCAGCTCAGTGCATTGCCGCGGCGGCTCGAGGCATGATCGCACCGCGGTGCCGGATTTTCTCTCCAGCGAGGCGATGCGCAGCTCCTGCGGCTGCCGCCGGGTTTTCTCCTGCCAGCCGCGCCGCCATGTATCCGGCATTGAAACTGTCGCCGGCGGCCGTGGTATCGACCGGCACAACCACCTCGGGCGGCGGGATGTATTCCTGCCGGCCAGCAGCAGACACGAGCGCGCTGTTTGGTCCGTTCTTCACCACGATCTCGGCGATGCCGAATGCCTGAAGACGCTGCACCGTTGCCTCCGGGCCCGGATCGCCCCATAGCACGGCCTCGTCATCGTAGGTCGGCAGTGCGATGTCGACTCGCTTGAGCGCCTCTGTGAACACGGCGCGCGTGCGTCCGAGATCGCCTTTCCAGCCGTGGGGCCTGAAGTTGCCGTCGAATGCCACCTTCACGCCCTGCTGACGCGCCATTTCGAGGATTGCCAGGAATCGCCCGAGCGCGTTGTTGCTGTAGAGCGACAACGTCACGCCGGTGAAATAGACAAGCCGCGCCGAAACCAGCGCTTCGGCGATGCGGCCCCAGTCGGACAGTTCAAACAGGTCGCGTGCGGGCGAGGTTTCGCGCCAGTATGTGAAACGGCGCTCGCCCTTGTTGTCGGTCTCGGCCACGTACAGCCCAGGCTCGCGGCCCGGGACACGGAGTATCAGGTCGGTCTTCACGCCCTCTGCGGCGGCCAGAGACATGATCGCGTCCGAATACTGGTCGTCGCCGAGTGCAGTGGCATAGCCGACGTCTGCCCCGGCACGGGCCAGATAAACCGCGGTGTTGAACGTGTCGCCACCGCATCCCATGCCAAATCGATTGTCGGCACCGCGGGCCAGTTCGATCATCACTTCGCCGACGGCGATCACGCGCGTTCGCTGCTCGTTCATCCGGAGCTTCTGACCCATGCTGTCCCCCAGCCCGGCGGCAGAATGGCGGCGGGGGCACGGCTTTGCAATTAAGGCAGCCGCGCCGCCGCGGTAGATTTGGGGATCGTTTTTCCTGTCGATTCAACACGTTCGGACGGCTGGCAAAGCCGTGATTGTTATACTATAACATACCGATGTCCGATCATCGGCACGACGACCACCACCATCACCATCCGGGCCATGTCCATCCCGCTGCAGCAATACATCCGTCGATTTTACGGATGTCTCTGGCCGAGCGGCTTGTTGCGGCCAGCGTGGCTGTGGCCCTGATCTGGGGCATCGTTTTATGGGCGATGAGATGACGGCGCCGCTGCATTTCCGGAATCTGACACTGGGCTACGACCGCCACCCCGCGGTGCATCACCTCGACGGCACGCTCGAGCCCGGCACACTGACGGCTGTGGTCGGTCCGAATGGAGCTGGGAAGTCCACGCTGTTCAAGGGCGTAATCGGCATCATCAAGCCGCTGGCCGGGCGAATCGAACTCGGCGGCCTGACCACGCAGCAGATCGCGTATCTTCCGCAATCCGCCGAAATCGATCGCAGCTTTCCCATCAATGTCTATGACATGGTGGCGATGGGGCTGTGGCGCTCCAAAGGGATGACAGGGAGCATCGGCAGGGCGGATCGCGACAAGGTGCAGGCTGCCATCACGACGGTAGGCCTGACCGGTTTCGAAAGCCGTGCCATCGGCACGCTGTCCGGCGGCCAGATGCAGCGCATGCTGTTCGCCCGGCTGCTTCTGCAGGATGCGCAGGTCATCGTTCTCGATGAGCCGTTCAATGCCATCGACGCCAAGACATCAGCCGATCTGGTTGCGCTGGTGCGCCGGTGGCACGACGAAGGGCGGACGGTTGTTGCTGCGCTGCACGATCTCGATCTGGTCAGGACCAATTTTCCGCAAACGTTGTTATTGGCCCGCGAGCCCGTAGCGTGGGGTGCGACGGCGGAGGTGCTGACCCAGGACAACATCGCCAAGGCGCGCCGCATGTGCGAGGCGTTTGACGAACACGCCGAAGCCTGTGTAGCGGCGGCCTGAACGTGATCTACGACGCAATCATCGGTCCGTTTGCCGAGTTCGAGTTCATGCGCCGTGCACTCGCCGGAACGATAGTGCTCGCTTTTGGAGCCGGCCCGATCGGCGTGTTCCTGATGCTGCGCCGGATGAGTCTGGTCGGCGATGCCATGGCTCACGCGGTGCTGCCCGGTGCGGCCGTCGGCTTTCTGCTGTCGGGACTGAACCTTTATGCGATGGCAGCCGGCGGGCTGGTCGCGGGTTTCATCGTGGCGGTAACGGCCGGCCTGATCGCCCGGTCCACCGAACTCAAGGAAGACGCGTCGCTTGCCGCGTTCTTCATCATCTCGCTGGCACTCGGTGTGATGCTGGTCTCCCTAAAGGGCAACAACATCGACCTGCTGCATTTTCTGTTCGGCAGTGTGCTCGCGCTGGACGACCAGACGCTGGTGCTGATCGGCATCAATGCCAGCGTGACCCTGCTTGGACTCGCTGCGATTTACCGGCCGCTCGTGCTGGAGTGCGTCGATCCGGGCTTTCTCCGCTCTGTCAGTTCAAAGGGCGGTGCCGTCGCTCATATCGCGTTTCTGGCGCTGCTCGTCATTACTCTGGTTAGCGGCTTTCACGCGCTGGGCACGCTGCTCGCGGTCGGCATCATGATCCTGCCGGCGGTGATTGCGCGGTTCTGGGTCCGCGATATCAGCATGATGCTGATCGTCTCTGCGCTCGCAGGGGTGATTGCGGGCTATGCGGGTCTGCTGGTGTCATACCACTGGGGCGTTCCGTCAGGGCCGTCCATCATCCTCGTCGCGGCCGTCCTGTATGCGCTGTCGCTGCTGTTCGGCCGCGTCGGCGGCCTGCTGCGCCAGGCGTTTCCGGGACGCCATCTCGAAGCCTGAAGAAGGTGCTTGCATGATCAGGACAACAATTCTCGCTGCGATACTTTCGGTTGTGGCCGTTACCGCAGATGCGCAGGAGAAACTGAAGGTCATCGCCACCTTTTCCATCATTGGCGATATCGTGAAGAACGTCGGCGGTGATCGCGTCGATGTCGAGATGCTGGTCGGCCCAAACGGAGATGCTCACGTTTATTCGCCGACGCCGGCGGACGCCAAGAAACTTGCCGATGCGAAGCTCATCGTGGTGAACGGCCTTGGCTACGAAGGCTGGCTGGACCGGCTGGTCAAGGCCTCGGGCGCCAAGGCCCCCGTGGTCGTAGCGGCCAAGGCGGTCAAGCCGCGCCGGGCGGCCGGACACGATCACGGCCACAAGCATGGCCACGGGCACAGTCACGGCAGCAACGATCCGCACGCCTGGCAGTCGGTGAACAACGTCAAGCTTTACGCGGCTGCCATCCGTGACGGATTGATCGCGGCGGACCCGGCGGGGCGGGGGGTGTATGAGGCCAACGGCAAGGCCTATTCCGCGAAGCTCGACGGGCTTGACCGCGAGGTGCGGGACGCCGTCGCCCGGATTCCGGCGGCCCGGCGCAAGGTCATCACCACGCACGATGCGTTCGGATACTTCAAGGATGCCTACGGTATCGACTTCATCGCGCCCCAGGGGGTCTCGACCGAGTCGGAGGCGTCGGCCAGGGATGTGGCCCGCATCATCTCCCAGATCCGGCGGCAGAAGATTCCGGCGGTCTTTGTCGAAAACGTCACGGACCAGCGGCTCCTGAAGCGGATCGCCGACGAAACCGGCGCAAAAATCGGCGGTACGCTCTATTCGGATGCCCTGACCGACGAGAAAGGTTCCGCCCCCACTTACATCGACCTCATCAGGCACAATATAAGGACGCTGAGTTCCGCGCTTCTGTCCTAGCTGGAACTGCCCACTCCGCCTCATCCTGAGGAGCCGCCAAAGGCAGCGTCTCGAAGGAGAGGCGGCTCATTTTGGGGCCTTCATCCTTCGAGACGCGGGCCATAGCGCGTCGAAGACGCGCGTGATACGCGCTTATGGCCCGCTCCTCAGGATGAGGGTCGCGCGTTGGAGCTATTTGCATGTCCGAAGCTCAGACTACCGACAAAATCCCCGTCACCGTCCTGACCGGCTACCTGGGCGCGGGCAAGACCACGCTGCTCAATAGAATCCTGTCCGAGCCCCACGGCAAGAAATACGCCGTGATCGTCAATGAGTTTGGCGAGATCGGCATCGACAACGATCTGGTGGTCGGCGCCGATGAGGAAGTGTTCGAGATGAACAACGGGTGCATCTGCTGCACCGTGCGCGGCGACCTGATCCGCATCATCGAAGGACTGATGCGCCGCAAGGGCAAATTCGACGCCATTATCGTGGAGACCACCGGGCTCGCTGATCCGGCCCCGGTGGCGCAGACGTTTTTTGTCGACGAGAACGTCGGCAAGCGGGCCAAGCTGGACGCGGTGGTCACCGTCGCCGACGCCAAGTGGCTCAAGGACCGGCTCAAGGATGCACCGGAGGCGAAGAACCAGATCGCGTTTGCCGACGTCATCCTGATCAACAAGACCGACCTGGTCTCGGACGGCGAGCTGCGCGAGGTTGAGGCGCGTATTCGCGGGATCAATCCTTACGCCAAGCTGCACCGCACCCAGCGGTCGCAGATCGCGCTCGATCAGGTGCTGGGCCGCAATGCGTTCGATCTCGATCGCATTCTGGAGATCGAGCCGGAGTTCCTGCACGGCAACGATCATGACCAC
>CAZGSW010000086.1:0-17060 GCA_964528635.1 uncultured Rhodoplanes sp.
CCGAGCCCTGGTAGTTCTTCAGGAAGTCCTCGCGAACCACGCCGTAGCTCTCGGCAAGACGAAACAGCCGGCCTTCGTAACCGACCAGCCGCTTGTTGATGTCGTAGAGCTGCTCGACCAGCGCATCGATGCGCTGCTGGTTGAGCCGCAACGACTTCACCTCGGCGATGATCTCTTCCTTGAGCTTCTTGTACTTGCGCTCCTGCGCGGGAGAGAGCGCGTCGCTCTTGAGCTGAAGCTGGATGTCCTGGTCCTGCAGGCGGCGCAGCCGCTTGTAGGTGGAGGCGACGTTGTCGAAGCTCTCCATCACCTTCGGCTTCAGCTCGGCCTCGATCGCGGCGAGCGACAGCGAATTCTCCATGTCGTCGTCGTCGAAGTCGCCGTCGGCGGCCTGGCCTTCACCGCCCTCGCCTTCTTCGCCGGCCGGCTTGGGGCCGGCAGGGGCCGCCGGCGCCACCGGAGGCGCCGCGGCAAACGGGGTGCTGCCGCCGTTGGCATGGCCATTGGCATGACCGTTGGCGGCACCGTTCGCCGCCTCGCCCTCGCCGGAGGACGCGGCGGCCATGCCGTTCTTCGCCTCGGGGCCGGCATAGGTGGCCTCGAGGTCGATGATGTCGCGCAGGAACACCTTTCCTTCGTTGAGCTCGTCGCGCCAGATGATGATGGCCTGGAAGGTCAGCGGGCTCTCGCAGAGACCCGCGATCATCGCCTCGCGGCCGGCCTCGATGCGCTTGGCGATGGCGATTTCGCCCTCGCGGGACAGAAGCTCCACCGAGCCCATTTCCCGCAAGTACATCCTGACTGGATCGTCGGTGCGCTCGGACGGCTCGGATTTCTCGGCCTTGGCGGGCAGACGGTTGGAAACCGGAACCAGTTCCCCGTCGCTGTCATCGTCGTCGTCGGCCTCGTCGGTCGGCTTGGCCTCCTCGTCCTGGTCGGCCTCGTCGGAATCCACCACGTTGATGCCCATCTCGTTGAGCATCGCGTAGACGTCCTCGATCTGGTCGGACGACACCTCCTCGGAGGGCAGCACGGCGTTGAGCTGGTCGTGGGTGACGTAGCCCCGCTTCTTCGCCTGCTTGATCATCTTCTTGACGGCAGCGTCGGAAAGGTCGAGCAGCGGCAGCGGGCTTTCCGGGGTCTCCGGCGTCTCCTTCTCGGGCGTCACCGCCACGACAACCTTCTTTTTCTCCTCCTCCGCGACCACGACCTTCGGTTTGGTGGCCGCCGCCTTGCCCGCCATACTCTTCTCCTGACCCTTTCCGACCGGCCGCTTGACCGGCGCCGCGCGCTTCGGCCCCTTCGACGGGGCCGCCGACCGCGGCTTGCTTGCTGTTTGCCCCCTGCTCATGAAGGCTCTCCTACCTATAGGGATCAGAATCGAGTTGGTGACAGAACGCTCAAAACCCGGGCAAATGGGCCCGAATCGCAAGCTGAATGTGGTGGAGCACCCTTAAGCCCCACTTAACCCTGACTGACAGCGAGACCCGTTGTCCTATTCCGTCCACAGGGCCGGAGACAAGGGGTTGAAGCGCAACTCAGCCACCACCGGCAGCGCGGCCCGACGACGCCCCAAAACCTTCGATCTGAGCCTCGAAGCCTTCAAGCGCCGACAGCCTCGCCTGCACGTCGCGCAGCCATGCCAGATTAGCGTCGGTTGGATCCTCGCCGAGAGCGCGTTCGGCGTCTTTCAGCTCCCTATTTAGAGTGCGTGACTTGCGATGCAAGGTAACGACATGCGCCCACCACTGGGCCACGTCGTCGGCCGCGGTCCCGGCCTGCGCCGGCCAGTCCGAGCGGTGCGTGATGCTGCCGTCGAGCCGGGCGAGTTCCGCGCCGAGCCTGCGGGCGGTCAGGGCCTCGCGCAACCGCTCCGGGTCGTGCGAATCCTCCCCGAAATGGTGACCGGCGGTGATGTCGAGCACCGCATCGCGCAACCGGTCGGCGTGCGGACTGACGAAATCGAGCCCAGCCAGCTCCTCGGCGTGGTTTTCCAGGAGCCAGGGGTGGTTGATCACCGTGATGAGCAGAAGCGCCTCGCGGGGAGGAACGGAGCTGAAATGGCCGCGCACGATGGAACTCGCGGCGAGCCGGGGGCTCGGCACCGGCTGGACATCGGGCATCCCGAACCGGCCGCGCTGAGCGGGCCCTTTCCACTCGCGCCCTCCACCACGGCGGCCCTGCGGCGGGTTGCCGTAGCGCGGCGCGGCGCGCCCCTGCGGCTCGAACCTGGGCGCCATCAACTGGCGCAACCGGGCGGCGAAATCGTCGGAGTAGTAGCGCCGCACGGTCTCGTCGGCGATGCCGCGGATGATCTCCTTGAGACGCGCCTCGAGCGCAGCGCGCCGTTCCGGCGTATCGAGCAGGCTCGCCTGCGTCTCCCGGGTCCACAGCATGTCGGCAAGGCCGCGAGCGCCCGAAAGCACCTCGGCGATCGCCTGCCGTCCGCCGGAACGAAACAGATCGTCGGGGTCCTGCCCCTCCGGCAGCAGCGCGAACTGCACGCTCTTGCCGGGTCGAAGCCGCGGCAGCGCCATGTCGAGCGCGCGGAACGCCGCGCGCTGCCCCGCCTTGTCGCCGTCGAAGCACAGGATCGGCTCGTCGGCCATCTTCCAGACCAGTCCGAGCTGCTCTTCGGTGAGCGCGGTGCCCAGCGGCGCAACCGCCGCCGGATAGCCGGCCGTCACCATGGCGATGACGTCGACATAGCCCTCGACCACGATCAGTTGCGCGCCGCCATGCGTCGCCTGCCGGGCCGCGGCGCCGTTGTAGAGATTGTGCCCCTTGTGGAAGAGCGTCGTCTCCGGCGAGTTCAGATATTTCGCCGGCGCCTCCGGATCGAGCGCCCGGCCGCCGAATGCGATGATGCGGCCCCGAAAGTCAGTGATCGGGAACATCACCCGATCGCGGAAGCGGTCGTAGGGCACCGCAATGTCGTCGCCGGAGATCAGCAAGCCCGTCTCGACCATGTCCTCGACGGAGACGCCCTCCTTGCCGAGGTGCTCCTTGAGCGCGAAGCGCTCGGCGGGCGCGTAGCCCATGCGGAACCCGACCTGGGTCGCCGGCTCGATCCGGCGGTCGGCGAGATAGCCGCGTGCCCTGGCGCCGGCACGGGCCTGCAGACTGGCCTCGAAGAACTTCGCCGCGATCTCCATCACCTCGTGAAGCGACTTGCGCTTCTGGTCGCGCGCCTCCTCTTCCTTCGAGTATTTGGGTAGCGGCACGCCCGCCATGCCGGCCAGCCGCTCCACCGCCTCGGGGAACGACACCCCCTCGGTCTCCATCACGAAGTCGAAGATGTTGCCGTTCTTGTGCGACGAAAAGTCAAACCAGGCCTGCTTTTGATCATTGACGAAAAAGGACGGAGTTTTCTCCTTGTTGAAAGGTGAAAGGCCTTTCCATTCCCGGCCGGCCTTGTGCAGTTTGACGCGCCGCCCGACGACATCCGACACCGGAAGCCGGTCCTTCAGATCCTCCAGGAATTGGGGCGTAAACCGCATGAATTGCGCCTTTGAGCGCTGCCGACGGAGCCGCCACGCGGCGAATCACGACCAGCCTGCCAAGATTATTTAGTCACAAAATTCCGGCTTTGGCGGGAAAGGACCGCGCAGGATGCCTTTTGCATGATTTCCACAGGCGGGGGCTACGCGCACAACCGCTTTATGCTGATAAAACAAGCACACTCGGCTGCCAGTCGCTTCGGAGTCGTCATGTCCGAGTTCTGCATCTGTTGCGGGAAGACCGCGAAATACTCGATTGAATTGGCCGAAGGCACCCAGGCGAGCCGGTTGCTCGCAATTCCTCGGTATTATCTTCCCAATCAGCACGCCCGGAATCCGATGTTTCCGAGCGTCATCGAGAAAATCCATTTCTGCAGAAAGTGCATGCGCTCGGTTGAGGATGCGCTTCGCGCCACGATCCTTTATCTGCAGGCTGAGCACGATCAACTTTCGATCAAGCCGGTCTGAGAGAGATCAGGAAGACAGCCCATGCCCCACACCTTCGTCCTCGTTCACGGTGCATGGCACGGCGGATGGTGCTGGCGCCGGGTGTCCGGCATTTTGCAGGGACGCGGCCACACGGTGTTCACGCCGACGCTGACCGGCCTCGGCGAGCGCTCGCACCTGCTGGCGAAGGGCATCGACGTCTCCACCCACGTCACCGACGTGGCGAACGTGTTCCAGTGGGAACGGCTCGACGGCGCGGTGCTGTGCGGCCACTCCTACGGCGGACTGGTCGTGTCCGGCGTTGCCGAGCGGGTGCCCGCAACCGCCATTTCGTCGATCGTGTTCCTCGACGCGTTCCTGCCCGACGACGGCGACTCCATGCTGGACCTCACCGGACAGGCGGTGATCGACGCGGCGCGCGCCGCCGAACAGGCCGGCGCGATCGGCGTGCCGCCGCGCCCGGCCGAGGCGTTCAAGGTCAACGAGAAGGACCGCGACTGGGTCGACGGCCTCACCGGGCTGCAACCGATCGGCTGCTTTTCCGAAAAGATGAAGCTCACCGGCGCGCGCGACCGGATCGCGAAGAAAAGCTACATCCGCGCCGCCGACTATCCCAACCCCGGCTTCGACAAGGCGCTGGCGCGTGTGAAGAACGATCCGGCGTGGCGCACCTACGGCGTGCCGTGCGGCCACGACGTCATGGTCGACATGCCGGAGCGGCTCGCGGAGATTCTGGAAGAGGTGGCGTAGCGGAAACGTGCTCCGCGCGTCGAGCCCTTGCAGCCGGATGCGGACGTCGCGCTAGTTTCGCATCGGCATCCTGGCTTCCTCGACCACCCGCTTCGATGCCGCCCGGTCCTGCTGGAAGTAAACCGCAAACTCGTCGGGCGTGTTGAGCACCGGCTCGAGGCCGCGCTGGATGAGGTTGCGGTCGCTGAAGCCGGGCTGGCTGGCGATCGCCCTTATGTCGGCGGCGACCTTGTTCATGATCGGCTTCGGCGTCCCGGCAGGCGCGTAGAGCGCGAAATACGAACGCGTCATCGGTCCGCGGTAGCCGATCTCACCGAGCGTGGGCACCTCGGGAAACAGCGGGATGCGCTTGTCTCCGTCGAGCAGCAGCGCGTTCATCCTGCCGCTGCGCAGGTGCGCCATCATGTTGCCAACACCGACGAAGGTGATCGGCGTCACGCCGGTGAGCACGCCGTTGATGGCGTCGCCGCCGCCCTTGAATGGAACGTGGACGATATCGATGCCGTGCGTCTTGTTCAGATGTTCGACATAGAGGATCAGCGGCGCGGCGGCCGACGAGAAGCTGAGCGTCTTCGGCCTGGTCTTTGCCAGCGCCACCAGTTCGTCGACGGTCTTCACCTTGAGATCGGCGTTCACACCCATCGCCTGCGTGAGGAAGAACAGGTTGGTCACCGGCACGATCCCGCGCTCAAGATCGAACGGCAGACTCCTGTAGAGGTAGAGGTTGTAGGTCACGCCGGCATTGGAAATCACGCAGAAGGTATAGCCGTCGGGCGGCGCCTCCGCGCACGCCCGCGTGCCGATGTTGAAATTGCCGCCCGGCCGGTTCTCGACGATGACCGGCTGGCCCCAGCGCTTGGACAATTCGTCGCCGACCGCGCGCATGAAGATGTCGCTGATACCGCCGGCCGCCGAAGCGGCGATGATACGAACAGGCTTCGTCGGAAAGTCCCGAGCCGCATCCTGCGCGAAGGCCGGAAGGGCGCCCGGCCCCACGGCGACGGCAATGAGCGCGGCGAGCGATGTGAGAATACGCACGTCAATCCCTCCCTGAAACGAGCCGCCCGTGATGCACACGGGACGGCTGCTGTTCAGTTCCGGACCGTTGCGGCCGACGGGTCAGCCCATCGTTCCGGTTCGCGCATTCGCGCGGTCGCCTACTTGATGTTCGGGTACAGACCCGAGGCGACAATCGCCTCCCGTCCCTCGATACGCTCCTGCTCGAGCTGCTTTGCGAACTCGTCGGGCGTGTTGAGCACCGGGGTCAGCGCACGCGGGTTCATGTGCTTTTTCTGGAACTCGGGGTTGGACGCCACCTTGGCGACCGCGACCTGGAACTTGTCGATCAGGTTCCGCGGCGTTCCGAGGGGCGCATAGATGCCGAAGAAGGTCGGCGCCAGATGCTTGGTGTAGCCGGTCTCCCGGAAGGTCGGAATCTCCGGGGCGAGCGGCGAGCGCTTGTCGCCGTCGACGGCCAGGCCGACGATCTTGCCGCCGCGGATCAAGGTGATCAGGTTGCCGATGCCGAACACCGCGATCTGCGTGGTGTTGGTCAGCATGGAGTTGATCGCGTCGCCGCCGCCCTTGAACGGGACGCGAACCAGATCGACACCGTGCTTGCGGTTGAACTCCTCGATGAACGCCGTCTTGGTCAGCGAGGCGGACATGTAGTTCAGCGTCTTGGGCTTGGCCTTGGCGAGCGCGGCCAGCTCGTCGAACGACTTCACCTTAATGTCCGCGTTAACGGCGAAAACCTGCTGCAGATAAAACGCCTTGGTGACCGGCGCGAGGCTCTTCAGCGGCTCGAAGCCGGGAACCGGATTGATGACCGGGTTGGTGACCAGGGCCTCGGTGGAGATCATGCAGAACGTGTAGCCGTCGGGGGTCGCCTCGGCGCAGGCCCGCGCGCCGATCGTGCCCGCTGCGCCGGAGCGGTTCTCGATGATGACCGTGCCGCCGAGAAGGGGACCGATCCCCTCGGCCACCGCACGCATCCAGACGTCGCTCAGTCCGCCGGTGCCCTGCGATGTAATCACGCGGATCGGCCGGTTGGGGTAGTTGTCCTGCGCGAGCGCGGCGCCGAACGGCGCGACCAGCACCGACAGCGCAAGGGACCAGCGGAGCATCCTGGACATAGCGGTATCCTCCCATATGAAATGTGTGTTGTTGGGAGAAGCATGCCGCAGCCCTCAACGGGGAGCAAGCGCGTTGCGCCGGCACCGGCCCCGGACCCATCGGCGCGGCACACCTGCGGCCAATTGACCGGAGCACACGCCGGCCGGGCTTGTCCCGGCCGCTCCTTTCTTTAGTCTTCGCCCGCGATCAGGCTTCAAAGGCGCGCAATGCGCGGGGAGGAATTTGCTTTGTCTGCACAGCACGGCATCAAGGTCGAGAAGGGCATCACCGTCACGATGCGCGACGGGGTGAAGATCTCGCTCTGCGTTTACCGCCCGGACGCGCCAGGACCGTTTCCGACCCTGTTCGCGGCCTCTCCCTATCAGTACGAGATGGACGCCGTGCCGGCGTACCCGCTGTTCCTGTGGCGCGAGACCGGGCCGGTCGAATGGTACGTGCAGCAGGGTTACGTCTACGTGCACGCCGACGTGCGCGGTTCCGGCCACTCAGGCGGCGAATTCACCTTCATGGGCCGCGAGGAACAGGAAGACTACCTCGAACTGATCGCCTGGATCATCAAGCAGCCGTGGTGCAACGGCCGGATCGGCGGCATCGGCCAGTCGTACTACGCAATGGCGCAGTGGCTGATGGCGACCTACAACCCGCCGGGACTCGCCTGCATCATTCCGTACGACGGACTGGTCGACCAGTACCGCTGCTCGAACTACCACGGCGGCATCTTCTGTTCGTATCGCTCGGTCTGGTACACCTCGCTGCGCGCCGACAACATGCAGCGTCCGGTCAGCAAGCAGGCGCGGCCGACCATGAAGTTCGATCTGGTCGGCGCCATCACCGAACACCAGCTCGACGACGAATTCTGGCGCGAGCGCTCGCCGTACTGGCGGCTCGACAAGATCAAGTGCCCGGTGCTGTCGATCGGCCACTGGGGCAAGATGGGCCTGCACCTGCGCGGCAACATCCTCGGCTATGAGATGCTGAAGGCGCCCAAGAAGCTGGTGGTCACCGGCGCACGCAACACCACCGAGGCGCACCACATGTTCGATCAGGTCGACTTCCACGAGCAGGAATGCCTGCCGTTCTACGACCTGCACCTGAAGGGCGCCAACAACCAGTTCATGGACGCCTCGCCGGTGAAGATCTTCGTGCGCGGCGCCAATCAGTGGCGCGCCGAGGAGGAATGGCCGCCGCAGCGCGCGACGATGACTCCGTTCTATCTCCGCAAGGGTCCGTCCGACAGCGTGACCTCGCTCAACGACGGCGGACTGTCCAGGGAGGCGCCGCCGGCCGCCGAAAGCGGCACCAGCTACACCTATCCGGACTGGGAGTGGGTCAACGGCGTCGTGGTGATGGGTCCGGACGGCCGTCCCGACTTCACCAAGCGCGTGCTCACCTTCACCAGCGATCCGCTCGAGGCCGACCTCGAGGTCACCGGCCCGATCGTATTGAAGCTGTTCGCGTCGTCGACGGCGATCGACACCCGCTTCATCGTCAAGCTGTCGGACCAGAACCCGCAGGACGCAGCGGCCCGCAAGTCCGGCGCCCAGCCGACCCACACGCCCGTCTCCAAGGGCTGGCTGCGCGCCTCTCACCGCGAGAAGGATCCCGAGCGCTCGACCGAGCTTCGTCCGTTCTACACCCACACCAACCCGCAGCCGATCGAGCCCGGAAAGGTTTACCAGTTCGACATCGAGGTGCTGCCGGTGTCCTACGTGTTCAAGAAGGG
Organism: uncultured Rhodoplanes sp.; assembly: GCA_964528635.1. Classification (GTDB taxonomy): domain Bacteria; phylum Pseudomonadota; class Alphaproteobacteria; order Rhizobiales; family Xanthobacteraceae; genus Z2-YC6860. Next base: position 8,557 of record CAZGSW010000086.1, read on the forward strand.
CCACCGCATCCGCGTCGAGATCGTCAACGGCGATTCCCAGATCACCGACAACGTGTTCAACCACCCCTATCACCCGACCCTGATGGGAACCGACACGATCCATCACGATGCCGCGCACGCCTCCTGCATCGTGCTTCCGGTGATCGCGTCCTGACCGGCTGACCGGACCGTTTTCAACAGTGCGCTGTGCGGCGCGGCATGATTTTCCGCGCCGAAGGTGCTACGGCCTGATCCTGTTGACTGACGTTGCCGGGGTTTGGGTGGCGAAAAGCGCGCTCGACAAGGACCTGAAGAAGGTCGTCCGCATCGAAACGGCGACCCAGGCGTTGGCGCGCTCGCTGGCGATGCCGGGGCTGGTCGCCGTCTTCATGATCAGCGCCGTGGTGCTGGCGAGCCTCTCGACCGGACAAAGCCACCTCACCAGCTTCGTGATCTTCGCCGCGGTCATCGCCGCGTACATGGCGCTCAACGTCGGCGCCAACGACGTCGCCAACAACATGGGTCCGGCGGTCGGCAGCCGCGCGCTGACCATGGCGGGGGCGCTCGCCATCGCGGCCGTCTTCGAGGCGGCCGGCGCGATCCTGGCCGGCGGCGACGTGGTCAACACCGTCTCGCGCAGCCTGCTGCGTCCGGACGAAGACATGCGGGTGGTCGAGTTCGTGCTGGTGATGACCGCGGCGCTGCTGGCAGCCGCGCTCTGGGTTCACCTCGCCACCATTCTCGGCGCGCCGATTTCCACCACCCACGCCATCGTCGGCGGCGTGGTCGGCGCGGCCGTCGCCGCCGCCGGCGTTCACGTGGTCGAATGGCCGGTGATCGCGGCGATTGCCGCGAGCTGGGTGATCTCGCCGCTGATGGGCGGCATCATTGCCGCCGCCCTGCTCGGGTTCGTGAAGTGGACGATCATCTATCGCGAGGACCGCATCACGGCGGCAAAACTCTGGGTGCCGGTTCTGGTCGGGCTGATGAGCGGCGTGTTCGCGATGTATCTCGCGAGCAAGGGGCTGAGCCGCGTATGGGACCCGCCGCTCGAAGTGGTGCTGGTGCTGGGCGTCGTCTTCTTCGCCGCCGGACTGTTCGCAGCGCGGCCCTGGGTGTCCGAGCACGCCAAGAGGATGGAGAACCGCCGCAAGCACGTGGCGAACCTGTTCAACCTGCCGCTCATCCTCGCCGCCGCGCTGCTCTCGTTCGCGCACGGCGCCAACGACGTCGCCAACGCGGTCGGACCGCTGGCTGCGATCGTCGCCGCCGTCCAGTCGGGCACATCCGACGCCGGACAGGTCGATCTGCCGTTCTGGGTGCTGGCGATCGGCGCGGTCGGCATCGCGCTCGGTCTGGCGCTGTTCGGCCCCGGCCTGATCCGCACCGTGGGCGAGAAGATCACCAAGATGGATGCGATCCGCGCCTATTGCGTCGCGCTGTCCGCGGGGATCACCGTGCTTGTCGCTTCGGCGCTCGGCCTGCCGGTGTCGTCCACCCACATCGCGATCGGTGCGATCTTCGGTGTCGGCTACCTGCGCGAAGTCCTCAGCAACACCAAGGTGCCCAACCCGGCGGTGCAGCCGCGCACGCTGTTCCTCAACACCTCGCGTCTCAACAAGACGCCGGAGGAAGCGATCGCCAACTACCAGAAGCGCGAGCGGCGCAAGCTGGTGCGGCGCCGGCACGTGCTCGGCATTGCGGCGGCATGGGTGGTGACGGTGCCGGCGGCGGCCGGGCTCGCCGCCGCGCTCTACCTCACGATGCACTTCATCGTCGGCTAGGGCTGCGACGCCACACGCTTCGCAATCTTCCCCGCCAGACTGACAAGCACGGGGTCCGACAGCAGCCGCCTGGCCTCCGGGAAGATCGCCCAGTGGCGATACCGGTTGCCTTTCTCCGGCCATTCGTCGAGCTGCTGCGTCATGCGCAGCGGATACATCGTCACCTCGACCACGGTGCGGCGCAGCGGCGAGGTCTTCACGCTGCGGTAGCTGCCGACCGGCTCGCGCTCGATCTCGCCCTGGATACCAGCCTCCTCGAACGTCTCATGCGCCGCCACCTCCCAGGGGCTCATGCCCTCGATCGGCGCGCCCTTGGGAAAGATCCAGCGGCCGGAACGGCGCGACGTGATGATGAGGAACACCGCCTGTCCATGCACCACCGTGTATGGGATGGCGCCGAACTGCGGCAGCGCCTCAGCGGCGTGGGCGCGGATGGTGAGGCGGTCGTTCCAGGTGCGGACGATGTTCTGCAGCGACACGCCGGACCCCATCCGCCCGATTCGAGAGCTTGTCATTTCAACCCTATTGCTTACGAATTTGCAAATCGCCTGCAAGGCCGTCAACCGCGGTACTGTGGCTGTGAAACCCCGGTCCGCTGTGGTTGGAGCAGACGCACGGGCCGGGTAATCTCGCGCGCCGCACGCCCCCGGGACCCGGCCGGGACAGGCATCCGACAAGAGGACACCGCACCCATGAATATTACTCTGATCGTCGTGGGGGGCGTCCTGCTGGCGGCCGCAGGCGTGCTGTTCGTTTACATGCAGCTTCCGAAAGAGCAGAACCAGAAGGCCGAATCCCTCCTCAGCCTGGTGATCCTGATTTCGGGCGCAGCCGGCTTCATGACGCTGATCTCCGGCATCTATCCCTGACCTCGCCCTGACCTGATCTGGACCTGACCGCGGCGTTGACGGCCGGCGGTCCGTCTCGACGGCACGGTCACGCGGTCCTAAGCTCGTATCGCGTCAGGATCGAACCGACGCGCGGAGCCGGACCCGTGAGCTGTGCAGGCCTTTGCTGGTTCAGCCATCCCGTCCGCCGGATCGCTTTCGCTCTGGCGTCGATCCTGCTGGCCCTGCACTGGACCGCGCCGGGGCTGCTGCCGTTCGCCGGCGGCGGCGCTCCCGAACCGGGAATTTCGCTGGCGCAGACAGTCGAGCAACCGGGCACTGCGCCCCGCGCTCCGGTCCAGGCAACGTCGCTGGAGCCCGGGCTCAGCGGTGCCGGGGCGACCGCCTGGCCCGCCGCCGACGAAACGACCGGCGTGCACCCGGCCGCGCCACCTGCGGCGATGCCGCCGCGCGTGGCCCGGACGGCCGTGCCGTCCGGCGTTGCATCCGTCGGCAGTTCCGCACCGTTCGACGCCCGCGGCCCGCCGCTGCTGACGCTCCTGTAGCCGGCCGCCCCTTTCAGCGGTCTCACGCGCACCACGGACCGTACGGTCCCGCAGCCCGCGCGCATCCGCCATCGCGGAACGCGCCGCCGGCGCAACCTCGCCTTCCTCATTTCACGGAATTCGCCATGCGAATTCCCGAACGAAAGACACGTCGATGAATGCCCTGATCGGATTCGGAATCCTCGCCGTCACCGGATTTCTCTTTGCCGGAGCGCTGCCGAAGAACGGAAAGCCCCACCGCCTCGTCGGGACGCAATGGGAGCCGTACTTTGCCATCGCCTTCGTCGGCGGCGCCGCGCTCGGCACCGGGCTGGTGGCTGTGTGGGCGGTCGAGACGTTTCTGTGACGTCCGGCTGATGCGGTGCGCCCCGGCGGGCCGCTGCCCAACCACGCTCGTACGATCCGCTGGTCAATGTGGCGTCGCAGAGTAGAGTAACGACGCCGGCTTTCACGATGCGAGCGATCGATGGCGCAGCAAAACGCGCGGAAGGCATTCGTGCTGATTCACGGCGCCTGGCATGGCGGATGGTGCTGGCAGCGCGTCGCCGCGCGGCTGGAGGCCAAGGGCCACAAGGTCTATGCGCCGTCGCTAACGGGGCTTGCCGACCGCTCGCATCTGATGAGCGCGAGCGTCACGCTCGACACCCACATCGCCGACATCGTCAATCTGTTCAGGTGGGAGAAGCTGCACAACGTCTGCCTCGCCGCGCACTCCTACGGCGGCTGGCCGTGCTCGGGCGCGCTGGAACAGATCGGAGACCGGGTCTCGTCGATCGTCTGGGTCGACGCATTCCTGCCGAAGGACGGCGAGCGCGGCATCGACGCTTCGTCGCCGTTCAGCCGCAAGGCGCTTGAGGAGGCGGTGGCGAGGGGCGAGCCGGGACGGCGCGCGCCGCCCGCCTCGGCGTTCGGCGTGATCGGCGAAGCCGACCGGTCCTGGGTCGACGAGATGGTGACGCCGCAGCCCAACGCCATTCCGATGCAGCCGATCAGGCTGACCGGCGCCCGCGACAGGATTGCCAGCAAGGTCTACATCCGCGCGCCGCAGTATCCGCAGCAGGCGTTCGATGCGGCGCTCGCCGCCTGCCAGGCCGATCCATCGTGGACGACCTACACCACCGACGACGCCGGCCACGACATCATGATCGATGCGCCGGACTGGCTTGCGGAGATTCTCCTCAAACACTGACGTTCACATAAGGGAGGCGACGACAATGACTGGATCCAGGGACAAACTGACACGCCGCGGCGTGATTGGCGGACTGGCGCTGGGAGCCGCCGCGGCGGGCAGCGCAACGATTGCACCGGCGCAGGCGCAGGGCAGCCGCAAGACATTCGTGCTGATTCACGGCGCCTACCATGGCGGCTGGTGCTGGAAGAAGGTGGTCGACATCCTGGAGCGGCAGGGTCACAAGGTCTACGCGCCGTCGCTGACCGGCCTCGCGGACCGCTCGCACCTCCTGAGCATGAATCTGACGCTCAACACCCACATCACGGACATCGTCAACCTGTTCAAATGGGAGGACCTCAGCAACGCCTGCCTTGCCGTGCATTCCGCGGGCGGATGGCCGGGCGCCGGCGCGCTGGAGCAGATCGGCGACCGCACGTCCTCGATCGTCTGGGTCGACGCGTTCATTCCAAAGGACGGCGAGAGCCAGCTCGAGCAGATCTCGCCGTTCAGCCGCAAGGCGCTGGAAGAGGCGATGGCGCGCGGCGAGGCCGGCCGCAAGCCGCCGGGCGCCAAGGCCTACTCGTTCAGCGAGAAGGATTACGCCTGGATGGACTCCAAGCTCACGCCGCAGCCGAACTCCATCGTTCGCGATCCCATCAAGCTGAGCGGCGCCATGCAGAAGGTCGCGAAGAAGACCTTCATTCGCGCACCGAAATATCCGCAGAAGATGTTCGACCGGGCCTTTGCGGAGTGCAAGGCCGATCCGTCGTGGACCACGCACGTCACCGAGACCTCCCATCACGACGTCATGATCGATGCGCCGGAATGGCTCGCCGACATCATGGTCAGGCATTCATGACAAAGGAGGAAGCGATGACGGCATCGGACCGCACCACACGCCGCGGCGTGCTGGGAGGCATCGGACTGGCGGCTGCGGCCGCCACAAGCGGCGTTCTTCCCGCGCAGGCGCAGGGCGCGCGCAAGACCTTCGTGCTGGTGCACGGCGCCTGGCACGGCGCGTGGTGCTGGCGCCGCGTCGCCGACATGCTGGAGGCCAAGGGCCACAAGGTGTTCGCGCCGACGCTGACCGGGCTCGGCGACAGGTCCCACCTGCTCGACCCCAAAGTGAACCTGACCACGCACATCACCGACGTGGTCAACCTTATCAAATGGGAGGACCTCAAGGACATCGTGCTGGTCGGCCACTCATACGGCGGCTACATCGTCACCGGCGTCGCCGAGCAGGTCGGCGGCAGCATCGGCTCGATCGTGTTCCTCGACGCGTTCGTGCCGGAGAACGGCGACAGCCTCGCCGCCGGCGCCTCCAAGCCGGTGAAGGACGCACTCGCCGCCGCCAAGGGCAGGGGCGAGATCACGCTCAAGCCGGTGCCCGCCGCAGTGTTCCGCGTCAATGAGAAGGATCGCGCCTGGGTCGACGCCAAGTGCACGCCGCAGCCGATCGCCACGATGGAAGAGGCGATCAAGATCACCGGCGCGCGCGACAGGATCGCGAAGAAGGCCTACATCCGCGCCAAGGGTTATCCGAGCATCCCGTTCGACTCCACGCAGGAGAAGGTCAGGAAGCTGGCGGGCTGGCGGTCGTTCGAAATGCTGGCCGGCCACGACGCCATGGTCGATCAGCCGAAAGAGCTGACGGATATCCTGATCCAGGTGGCGTAGGCGGCGCGCTTCCCTCTCCCGCTTGCGGGAGAGGGAACTCGCGGTAAGACCTTTGCAAAATGATACCCGGAATGGGCGGCTAGACTAAGTTCTGTGATAGTCGCGCGAATCCCCGGGCGCCTGCTCGCGCTCGCTCAGGCCGTAGTCGCGCGACACCGACGCAACGCGCAGGCGATAGCCGGCGAACACGCCGCCGCGGCCGGCGGCCTGGCTTTCGCGGTGATGAATTTCGTTGCGCCAGCGGCGCACCGCCTCCTCGTCGCGCCAGAACGACAGCGACAGCAGCTTGGACGGATCGGTCAGGCTCTGGAACCGCTCGACCGAGACGAAGCCGTCCATCCTCTCAAGCTCTGGGCGAAGCCGCGCGGCGATATCGAGGTAGTCCTCCTTGCGGCCGGAGGCGGGCCAGACTTCGAAAATAACGGCGATCATTCCGGGCTCCCCACGCTGCAACCCTTGCAGGCTGTCATCGTCAACCACGGCTGTCATCGTCCGCCCCCGATCAAGTCGGGGGTAAACGCCAGCGGACGATCCAGTAAACACCTCGGGTACTGGATGCCCCGCTCTCGCGGGGTATGACAGCCGCAGCAAGAAGCGACCCTGCGCACCTTACTTCCCGCTCAGCAACTCCTTGATCTTCGCGCTCGCCTTGCCGAAGTCCATCTGGCCGGCGAAGCGCTCGCGCAGCGCCGCCATCACCTTGCCCATGTCCTTCATGGTCTGCGCGTTGATCTCCTGCACGATCGCGGAGATGGCGGCGCCGGCCTCGGCGTCGGACATCTGCTTGGGCAAATACGACGAGATGATCTCGATTTCCTCGCGCTCCTGCTTCGCAAGCTCGGGGCGGTTGCCCTTGTCGTAAAGCTCGGCGGATTCCTGGCGCTGCTTGATCAGCTTCTGGAACAGCGCCATCAGCTCGGCCTCGTTGAGCGGCTCCTTGCTCTGGCCCCGCGCCTCGATATCCGCGTTCTTGATCGCCGCGTTCATCATGCGAAGCGTCGAGACGCGCCGCTCGTCGCGCGCCTTCATGGCGTCCTTCATGGCGGTGTTGATGTTGTCGCGCAGCACGGCATTCTCCTCACGTTGTCACGGCGCGCGGGCCGAACAGGATCACGGCGGCTCCCGCCACGCAGATCGCCGCCCCGACGGCGTCCCACCGGTCCGGCCGCACGCCTTCGGCGACCCACAGCCAGCCCAGCGAGGCGGCGATGTAGATCCCGCCGTAAGCGGCGTAGGCGCGGCCCGCTGCCGGAGAATCGATCAGGGTCAACAGATAGGCGAACAGAACGAGGCAAAACACCCCCGGAACCAGCCAGAGCACCGATTTCCCAAGCCGGAGCCACGCCCAGAAGGCGAAGCAGCCGCCGATTTCGGCCAGGGCAGCCCCGATCATCGCGGCAATCGACGTCACGCCATCCTCCTTTGTCTGGATTACTCGCCCGGGCGCTTTACGCTGAGAGGAGTCGTGGCTATCTAGGCGGCAGGATGAGCCCCAAACAAGCGGATTCAGGCTGGAGCGAGCCAAAAGCCACGGCGCTCCTGGTGCTGGCGGACGGCACCGTGCTGGAGGGCGCCGGCTTCGGCGCCACCGGCCGCGCGGTCGGCGAGGTGTGCTTCAACACCGCCATGACCGGATACGAGGAGATCCTGACCGACCCCTCCTACGCCGGTCAGATCATCACATTCACCTTCCCGCATATCGGCAACGTCGGCACCAACGACGAGGATATCGAGACGGTCAACATGGCGGCGACGCCGGGCGCCCGCGGCGTCATCCTGCGCACCGCCATCACCGACCCGTCGAACTACCGCTCCGCCCTGCATCTCGACCAGTGGCTGAAGCGGCGCGGCATCGTCGGCCTGTCGGGCATCGACACCCGCGCGCTCACCGCGCTGATCCGCGAGAAGGGCATGCCGAACGCCGTGATCGCGCACGAGCCGTCCGGCCATTTCGATCTCGATGCATTGAAGAAGGAAGCCCGCGAGTGGCCGGGCCTGGTCGGCATGGACCTGGTGCCGATGGTGACCTCGGCGCAGCGCTTCACCTGGGACGAGACGCAGTGGCAGTGGGACAAGGGTTACGGCCGCCAGAGCGGCCATGAGTTCCACGTCGTCGCGATCGACTACGGCATCAAGCGCAACATCCTGCGGCTGATGGCGGACGCCGGCTGCAAGGTGACGGTCGTACCGGCCAAGACCTCCGCCGAGGACATTCTCGCGCTCAAGCCGGACGGTGTGTTCCTGTCGAACGGACCCGGCGATCCGGCCGCAACCGGCGAATACGCGGTGCCCGTCATCAAGAGCCTGATCGACACCGGCACGCCCACGTTCGGCATCTGCCTCGGCCACCAGATGCTCGGCATCGCGCTCGGCGGCCGGACGATGAAGATGCACCAGGGCCATCACGGCGCCAACCATCCGGTGAAGGACATGACCACCGGCAAGGTCGAGATCACCTCGATGAACCATGGCTTCGCGCTCGACAAGGATTCGCTGC
>CAZGSW010000087.1:0-16919 GCA_964528635.1 uncultured Rhodoplanes sp.
TTCAGCGTGGTGACGATGGACCAGCGGTCCATCTGGCCCTGATTGATCTGCTGCGTGCCGTGATAGAGGCCCGAGGTGTCGCCGAGGCCGATGGTGTTGGCGGTGGCGAACAGCCGGAACGCGGGATGAGGGCGGATCACGCGGCTCTGGTCGAGCAGCGTGAGGCGGCCCGACGATTCCAGCACGCGCTGGATCACGAACATCACGTCCGGGCGGCCGGCATCGTACTCGTCGAAACAGAGCGCGATGTTGTTCTGATACGCCCACGGCAGGATGCCGTCTCGGAATTCGGTGACCTGCTTGCCGTCCTTGAGGACGATCGCGTCCTTGCCGACCAGATCGATACGGCTGATGTGGCTGTCGAGGTTGACGCGCACCATCGGCCAGTTCAGCCGCGCCGCCACCTGCTCGACGTGGGTCGACTTGCCGGTGCCGTGATAGCCCGAGACGATCACGCGGCGGTTGTGCGCGAAGCCGGCAAGGATCGCCAGCGTGGTCGGACGGTCGAAGCGGTAATCCGGATCGACATCCGGCACATGGTCGTCGCCCTTCGAATAGGCCGGAACCTCCATGTCGCTTTCGATGCCGAAAACCTGGCGCACCGACACCTTCATGTCGGGCATGCCGGGCTGAGCGGGTGCTGCACTTGCCATTGCTACTCCGTGGCCCCGGAACGGCGCGGGGCCGCATGAAAAGCCGGGAAACGTTGGGAATTGGATGTCCGACCGAACCTAGCAGAATCGCGGTGCGCTGCAAAAGCCACCCCGTGCATGGCCGGAATGCTATGAAATATATGGGGTTTCACCGAAACGGACCCGCCGGCCCGCGCGTCTCCGGGATGCCGGCTTCTACCGTGTGCGGGGCCGTTGGGTGCTGGCGCGGGGCACCCGACTGGCCGGGGCAAAACGCGGATTCTGGCTGCACCAGGTTCCCGCCATCCCTTGAGTCCAGGCCCGGCACGCCTCGAAGCTCGGCAGGTCGCACCGGGTGGTGAAGGCATCGTGCCCCGTCGATTCGAATGCGCACCACGGACCTTCGACCGCCTGCCCGGGCGAACCCAGCCCGAGCAATGCGAGGGTAACCAGTCCCGGTTTCAGGGCTTTGCATCTCATGGCTCGTTCCTCGCCTGCGATACCGCCAGACTGCGGCAGCCTTGCGCACCATCCTATCCAGGCGCCTGCAGTCCCGCTTGAGTTATATCAAACGGCGACCACCGGAAACGCGCTTCGCGCACCTAAAGGACGGGCACGGCCCCCGCCTCGCATCCGGTCGGAACGTGATTGGCGGCGCGGACATACTGCGCGGCGACCCACGGAAGCTTCTCGACCAGGATGGACACCGTCTTCAGCGGCTTCGGCAGGAACATCGTCGCGCCGTAGATGCGGGTCCAGAGCTGGGTGTGCTCGGTGAGAGGGCGCTCGCGGCGCTCCCAATCGTGCAACGCGGTTTCGACATCGCCGACACGGTTCACGGCCTCGGCAAGCCCAAGCGCATTCATCATGGCGTGGCCGGCACCCTGCGCGAGATACGGCGGCATGGCGTGCGCCGCGTCGCCGACCACCGCGATCCGGCCCGCCGACCATCGCTTGAGCCGGATGGTCTGGAAATGCGCCCAGTGCGACTGCTGCCAGTCGGCACCGTCGCGCATCCGCTCGAACAGCTCGCGCATCGCAGGAAACGAACGCGCCCAGACGTCGGGATCAATCGGTGACACCGCGGCGGCCTTGTCCTGCGTGGTGCAGGTCAGCAGCACGTAGAATTCATCCCTGGTGACCGGGCAGTACAGAACGCGGCGCTTGTCCGACCACGCTTCGATCATCACCGTGCCTTCGCGCGCATCGGCGGCAATTTCCTCGGGCCGACGCGGAATGTTGATCCGCGCGCCACAGTCGCGGCCCCAGATGCGCTGCCGCAACAATCCGTGGGCATCGCGGATCGACGAATTGACGCCATCGGCGGCGACAACCAGATCGGCTCGCAGCCGCTGACCGTTCTCCAGCGTGACGGCGCCCTCGGGATCGGCTGCAGCGACCAGAGAATCGAAACGAATCTCGGCGCCTTCACGCAGCGCACATTCCGCGAGCAGCGCGATGATGTGCTGACGGTCGATGCGGTAGGGGCTGCGCGCGGTCTTGCGCGACATCACAACGCGCCCGGCTGCATCGACCGAGTCGCGCCGGTCGATTCGCATGCCACCGGCCAGCACCCGCTGGAGGATGCCGAACTCGGTGAAAATCCGCGCCATGTTGCCGTGAATGGCGATGCCGTAGCCCTCGCCGCGCAACGTGCCCCTGCGCTCGTGGACACGGACTGTCCAGCCTCTGCGCGCCAGCGCGATGGCGGAGACGAGACCGCCAAAGCCCGCGCCGACGATTTCGGCATGACCGGATTTCATGGCGCGGCCGCTACTGACAGCATTGCTGCAAAGTCTTGTGTCCCAACCGGAACGGAGACCGATCGCGCGGCACTCAGCAGAGCTTGACCGACTTCAGGTAATTATACGCGCTGATGATCTCGCGGAGCTTGTCTTCGAACTCGCGGTCGCCGCCGTTCACGTCCGGGTGATGCCGCTTCACCAGTTCCTTGAAGCGCGCCTTGATCTCGACGGCCTGTGCACCGACGTCGAGACCCAGCACGTCGAGCGCCTTGCGCTCGGCGTTGCGGATCGGCCGTGACGGCTCGGTGCGTTCGGACTTGCGCCGCCAGCCGGCGCCCGAATTGAACTCGCGGAACAGGTTGAGCGGGTCCGTGGCGTTGAATTCCATGCCGCCCGGCATGTTGCCGGTTCCCATTTTCCAGGTCGGGCGATGACCGGTGACGGCATCCTTCTGGTACTTCGACACGTCGTCGGCGCTCATGCCTTTGAAATAATTGTACGACGCGTTGTACTCGCGGACGTGATCGAGGCAGAAGCGCCAATGCTGGTTCTCATGGTCGCGCCCCTTCGGCGCGCGATGGGTCGCCGGGTTCCGGCAACCCTTCCAGTCGCAGCACGGCGCGTCCGAATTCACCCGGCGGTCGTCGCTGGGCTTCACGCGGATACGGTCGAACAGGGGTGAATCGAATTTCATGACCGATAATTATGCGAAGCTGACGCACGTGCCTTCAAGTCTTGACAGAGTGGAATTGTGTCAATCCGGCCGGAACCCGGCGCCTGTCCCCACCTGATTCCCGACCATTGATTTCCTGCGCCGGCATGCCGTACTCAAACGCCATGCCGATGAAGAATGTCATAACCGACAAGCTTGCCGCCGCCTTCGCCCCGCAGAGTCTGGACGTGACCGATGAGTCCCACCTGCACGTGGGTCACGCCGGGCACCGGCCCGGCGGCGAAACCCACTACCGGGTTCATATCGTGTCGGAAGCGTTCCGCGGGAAGAGCCGGGTCGAACGCCACCGCATGGTCAACCAGACACTTTCCGGTGAACTGGCCACCACGGTGCATGCGCTGGCGATCAACGCCCGTGCGCCGGGGGAGTAGAGGCTCGGAGTCAAAGACATGCGGCGTCGGCGGTGAGCCCCCTCTCCCGCTTGCGGGAGAGGTGAGCGGAGAGATCGAGACGCCTACTGCGGCTTGATGTTGGCGGCCTTGATGATCTCGCCCCAGGCCTTGCGCTCGGCTGCGATCTGCGCGGCGAAATGCTCCGGCGTGTCGCCGACCAGCCGCGCGCCGGTCTTGGCGAACCGATCCTGCATGACCTGGGTTTTGGTCGCCTCGGCGATCGCCTTGTGCAGCCGGTCGATCGCCGCGCGCGGCGTGCCGGCCGGCGCAACGATGCCGAACCACGATGTCGCCTCGAAGTTGGCGACTCCCGCCTCCGCCGCGGTCGGCACGTTCGGCAGCAGCGGCAGCCGCTCTTTCGCGGCATAGGCGAGCGGACGCAGCTTGCCGCCCTGGATGTGGCCGATCACCGTCGGCGGATTGTCGACCACGCCGTCAATCTGGCCGGCGATCAGGTCGGTCACGGCGGGCGCCGCGCCCTTGTAGGGGATGTGGGTGATCTGGATCTGCGCGGCGTGCATCAGCATGGCGAGACCGAGATGCCCGGTGGTGCCGATACCGGGCGAGCCGAAGTTGAGCTTGCCCGGGTCCTTCTTGGCGAGCGCGACGAACTCCTTGAGAGTCTGCGCCTGCACCTTCGGGTGCACCACCACCAGCATGTTCATCTGCGCGACGTTGGAGACCGGCGCAAAGGCGGTTGCGGCGTCGAACGGCATCTTGGCGTAAAGGTGCGGATTGGCGGTCAGGATGCCGGCCGACGACATCAGCAGCGTGTAGCCGTCAGGCGTGGACTTCGCCACTGCATCGGCACCGGTGTTGCCGCCCGCACCGGCGCGGTTTTCCACGATAATGGGCTGCCCGAGCGTCTTCGACATCTGCTCGCCCACCGCGCGCGCAATCGTGTCCGCCAGTCCGCCGGCCGGAAACGGCGCGATCAGGCGGATCGGGCGATCCGGGTAGTTCTGGGCCTGCGCCGAAGTGGCGATCAGAGCGGCGGCAATCGTTAATGCAAGTCCACGTAGCACGGCGTCCTCCCGGGCAAATATTCGGAATCACCATAGATGCGGCACCGGTTGAGTCAACGCGACATGCCCTCACAGTCGTTCGGGGGCCGCGCCGCAAGCGCGTTTATGCGCATCTTCACACACCATCGCTCGCGCCCGAAATGACGCCGGAGACACCCAACCTCAGCCTGCCCTGGCGAGCACGGCCGGTTTGCGCTGCAGCGGGGTGATCCGCAGGGCGGTGATGCGGTTGCGCGACTTGCGCAGCACGTTGAACCGGAAGCCGTGGAAGGTGAAGCTCTGGCCGACGTCGGGGATCGAGCGCGCTTCGTGGATCACCAGACCCGCGACCGTGGTGGCCTCGTCGTCCGGCAGGCTCCAGTCCATCGCGCGGTTGAGATCGCGGATCGGCACCGCGCCGTCGATGTTGACCGATCCGTCCGGCTGCGGACGCACACCCGGCACCGCCACATCGTTTTCGTCCGAAATGTCGCCGACGATTTCCTCGATAATGTCTTCGAGCGTCACCAGGCCCATCACCTCGCCGTACTCGTCCACCACCAGCGCGAAGTGGGTCTTGCGGCGGCGGAACGCCTTGAGCTGCTCCGACAGCGGGCGGATGTCCGGTACGAACCACGGCGGCAGCGCGATCGCCATCACGTCGATCCCGTCCAGTTCGCCGTCGGCGCTCTGGATGGCGCGCAGCAAATCCTTGGCATGCAGGATGCCGATGATGTTTTCCGGCGTGTCGCGCCACAGCGGAACACGCGTATATTCGGCCGACATCACCGCCTTGACGATCTCTTCCACCGGCTCGCCGGCATCGACCGTGACCATTTCGGTGCGGTGAATCATCACGTCCGACACGGTCAGATCGCGCAGGTCGAGCAGACCGCCGGTCATGTCGCGGTCGAGCTTCTCGATGCCGCTCTCGCTGTGCAGCGGATCGACCTGTCCCCGGGTCTCTTCGAGCGCGAAGATAAAGCCCTGGTCGGTGCCAGACCCGACACCCGGCAGGCGCATGATGAACCGCACCAGAGTCTCGAGCCGGATCAGAACCGGGCCGAGCAGCCGCACCAGCCACGAGATCGGCGTCGACACCGCGAGCGCGAAGCGGTCCGTGCTGTTGATCGCGATGGTCTTGGGCAGCACCTCTGCAAAGACAACGATCAGCACCGTCATCATCGCGATGGCGTAGAGCACGCCGACATCGCCGAACCATGACAGCAGCAGGCCGGTCGCCAGCGCAGAGGCCGCGATGTTGACCACGTTGCTGCCGGTCAGGATCGCGCCGATCATGCGCCCCCTCGTACCGATAAGCCTTGCAACCAGACTGGCCTGACGGTTGCCCGCCTTTTCGAGCCGCAGCATCCGCGCGCGAGAGGTCGCGGTCAGCGCCGTCTCGCTGCCGGAAAAAAAGAACGACAGCCCAAGGCAAACGAAGATAATGGCGATCGCGAGCCAGTCCGGCATCCGTCGGCCCTACGCTCCCGTGTTCCGGGCCCCGGCCAGCTTGTCGGCCAGGAACGCGCGCACCTCCCCGGCATCGACATCGCGGGCGATGAAGCTCTGGCCGATGCCGCGCACCAGAATGAAGGTCAGCGCGCCGCGCTTCACCTTCTTGTCCTGCGCAATCAGGTTCATCAGCGTCTCGAGTTCGAATCGTTCTCCGGGCACATCCCCGATATTGGTCGGAAGGCCGACCGCCGCCATGTGACGGATCGCCCGGTCGGCCTCCGCCTTGTCGATCAGGCCGCGGCGGGCGGAAAACTCGAACGCCAGCGCCATCCCGAGCCCGACCGCCTCGCCGTGCAACAGGCGGTCGGAGAAACCGGCTGCCGCCTCGAACGCATGCCCGAACGTATGGCCGAGGTTGAGCAGCATGCGGTCGCCGGTCTCGCGCTCGTCGCGCCGCACGATGTCGGCCTTGGCCTCGACGCTCCTGCGCACCGCGTATTCCCGCGGCGCCGCGGCGTTGCCGCGCGCCGGTCCGCCCTTGAACACATCCTGCCAGTTGACCTCGAGCCACTCGAAGAATTCGCGGTCGCCGAGCAGACCGTACTTCACCACTTCGGCATAGCCGGCGCGGAATTCACGCTCCGGCAGCGTGTCCAGCAGCGCGGTGTCGGCGATCACCAGGATCGGCTGGTGGAACGCGCCGACCAGATTCTTGCCGTGTCCGGTGTTGATGCCGGTCTTGCCGCCCACCGAGGAATCGACCTGCGCCAGCAACGTGGTCGGCACCTGAACGAAATCGACGCCGCGACGGATCACCGACGCGGCGAAGCCGGCGAGATCGCCGACCACGCCGCCGCCCAGCGCAACGACCAGGTCGCCGCGCTCGAGCCGCGATCCGATCGCCGCATCGCACACCGATTCCAGCACCTCAAAGCTCTTGCTCGATTCACCGGCCGGCACCACCACGGGCTCGCCGACACCCAACCCATCGAGCGCGGCCTGTGCCGCCGCAAGGTGATGCTGCGCCACCGTCGCGTCGGTGACGATCAGCGCTCTCGCGCCGGGCCGCAACCTGGTCATCCGCTCGCCGAGCCCGGCCAGCAGGCCGCGGCCGATGGCGATGTCGTAGGCACGGTCGCCAAGCCCGACATTCACGACGATCGGTTCGCTCACGCCGGGGCTCCGTTGTTCTGTTCGCTCGATGCGCCGAAATGGCGGCACAAAGCCGCGACGATCTCGTCGACGATGGTGTCGTGGGTGACCTCGCGGGAGTCCACCGTGATATCGGCTTCCGCATAGACCGGATAGCGCTCGTCGATCAGGCGGCGCAGCGTCCCGACCGGATCACCGTTCTTGAGCAACGGCCTGTCGTTGCGGCGCTTGATGCGGCGCGCCAGCACCTCGACGGTTGCGCGCAACCAGACCGACACCGCCTTGTTGCGCAGCGTCACCCGGGTTTCGGGATTCATGAACGCGCCGCCTCCGGTGGCCAGCACCTGGGGACCGGAATCGAGCAGCCGCGCGATCACGCGCGTTTCACCGGCACGGAAATAGGCCTCGCCGTGAGCGGCAAAAATCTCCGGTATGGTCATGCCGGCCGCCCTCTCGATCTCGGTATCGGCGTCGATAAAGGGAATCGCCAGCCGCATCGCGAGCCGGCGGCCGACCGACGATTTTCCTGCGCCCATCATGCCGACCAGCACGACGGAACGCGGACCCAGCGCCGCCAGCAGCGCCGATTCCGGCAGCGGCGACGTGCCGTTATGCATCGCAACGTCCGACATGGTATACTTGTAGCGAATAAACACCGTTCCATAAACCGCGGTTAATTCCGCCCTCGCCGCCACTGTCGTATCGCCATGCCGAGCCTGTTCCGTTTCCTCATCGTGGTTGGCCTGATCTGCGGCTTTGGCTACGGCGCGCTTTATGCGCTGGCGAACTTCACCAATCCGAGCCCGCGGGAAATCACCGTTGTGATCCCGCCGAGTCAATTGACCCGGCATCGCTAGGACACGATCCATGGAAGACGGTTTCCGGACGAGATCGTAGCCAGACAAGACCGCGACACAGCATGGCCCGGCGGGCAAATCCATCCGATGACAGGCTGATCGAGCTTTATCTCGACATGCTGGCAGCCGAGCGTGGCGCAGCGTCCAACACGCTGGATGCCTACCGCCGCGACCTGGCCGACTTTGCCGCCGATCTGGCTCACCACCGCCGCTCGATCGCCGATGCGGACACCGACGCGTTGCGCGCCCACCTGGGCCGGCTTGGCAAGCGCGGTCTCGCCGCCTCGTCGGTGGCCCGGCGTTTGTCCGCGATCCGGCAGCTCTACCGGTTTCTCTATGCGGAAGGCCACCGCACTGACGATCCGGCCGCCGTGATCGAGGGACCGAAGCGCGGGCGGGCATTGCCCAAGGTGCTGTCGGTCGGCCAGGTCGACGACCTGTTGGCGCACGCGCGCGCGGCCATGAATACCGACGTGCCGGCGGAGAAGCTGCGCGCGGCCCGGCTCGCCTGCCTGCTCGAAGTGCTCTACGCCACCGGACTTCGCGTCTCAGAACTGGTGGCGCTGCCGGCTTCGGCGGCACGGCGCAGCCAGGCCATGCTGATGGTGCGCGGCAAAGGTGGCCGCGAGCGCATGGTGCCGCTCAACGAGGCTGCGCGTCGCGCCATGACCGAATATCTGGCGCTGCGCGACCGGGCCGGCAAGCCGACGGCCTCCGGCGAAACCAAATGGCTGTTTCCGTCATTCGGCGAAGCCGGGCACCTGAGCCGTCAGCACTTCGCCCGCGAACTCAAATCGCTCGCCGCCGCAACAGGCCTGAAGCCGGCACAGGTCAGTCCGCACGTGCTGCGGCATGCGTTCGCGAGCCATCTGCTGCACAACGGCGCCGACCTGAGGGTGGTTCAGACCCTGCTCGGTCATGCCGACATCTCGACGACGCAGATCTACACTCACGTGCTGGAGGAGCGGCTGAAGACGCTGGTCCGCGACCTGCACCCGCTGACCGACACGTGATCGAACCATGACCGACGAACTGGAGTCCGGACCTTCGCCGCAGGCCGAGATCGAGCGGCTGGAACTCTACCTCGAGCAGCTCGCCGACGATGTCGAGCGCTGCCGCAAGTTCGCGATCCTTGCCAGGGTGATGGTATGGGGCAGCGCGGCGTGGATCGCCGCCGGCGTATTCGGGCTGATCGGCTTCGGCGCGAACTCCCTGATGGTGTCGCTCGCCGTGATTCTGACCGGCTTTATCGTGGGCGGCTCGAACCGCAGCACGCTGGAAGAGGACCGCGCAAAGATCGCCAAGGCGGAGGCGCGCCGCAACGAACTGATCGGCGCCATCGACCTGCGCACCGTTCGCGCGAGCATGGTGACGCCGGACACACCGGGCCGCTGGCTGCACTAGCGATCCGTGGCCGGTTCCTACGCCGGTTGCTTCGCCTTGGCTCCGGCCTTGAGGTAGTAGTCGGCGTCCCTGCCGAGCGCAAGCTTGCGCAGCGCGCCCCGTATCGCCTCCACCTTGCGAAGCGGCTCCACGATGGCGCGTGCGGCGCCGAGCGTGCCCGCCTTGAGGAAATCCAGAGCCGGATAGCGCCCCGGCGACGGCTGCGGCAGCCCTATCCGGCGCAGCATCGAGTTGCAGACCAGAAGGTCGTTGTTGCGCATCACCGCCTTCGTCTTCCAGGTGATGGCGAGCGACACCGAGTACGAATTGCCGGTGGCGACCCAGTGCGGCCACAGGTACGGCACGAACACACCGTCGCCCGGCAGCAACTGGTGACGCTTCGACCTCGCGTCGTAGGACTGATCGTACTTGAGGTTGCGGTGCCGCGTGATCGAGTGCTCGATCACCTCGTCGGACGCGATCGACTTGTCGGTGTTGTCGTAGATCGTGAAGAATTTCTCGCCGTGGATCTGCACGAACACGTTGTCCTCGCCGTCGATGTGGAACGGCGTGGTCGAATTGGGCGACGACACGAACATGAAGCCGCGGATGTCGTAGAAGCCGGCGCCCTTCAGGCTGGTGTGCCCGTTGTGCATTGCGACCGC
This sequence comes from uncultured Rhodoplanes sp., assembly GCA_964528635.1. Taxonomy (GTDB): domain Bacteria; phylum Pseudomonadota; class Alphaproteobacteria; order Rhizobiales; family Xanthobacteraceae; genus Z2-YC6860. The sequence continues at coordinate 10,022 of CAZGSW010000087.1, forward strand.
GAGCAGCGCGTCCTCCAGAACCTGCCGGTAGGACGGATCGGTCTCGACCCGCTTGAGCACCATCCAGGCGCTCGCGGTCTCGATGCGCCGGATGATCTCCTCCGGCTCCATCTCGAACAGCGGCATCTTGTCGGGATCCTGTCCGATCTCGACCCTGCCGGAGTTGAACTCGAGATGATCGCGCGGCAGCGTGCGCACCAGATCGACGATGCGCGCCAGCTCGAACAGCGGATGGCCGGCAAGGCGATGGCGGATCGCAAACGGCTTGAGCGGAAAGTCGGTGTCGAACGATGCACCGGAGCCGGCATCGATCATCGCGATGGCGTGGTTCATGTCGGTCTCCTCGGCCGGATACGGACGGCGTGAAACAGGCGCCGCGCGGCGTCGCGGGCACCGCTGCGGGCGGCAATGACGGAAGCGATCGCGCGAAGCGGCACGGCGCCGGACCGCGCGGAAACCAGCAGGTCGGCAACGGCGAGCCGGCCGCGCCAGACGTGGTCGATCATCGGATGGCGCGCGATTGCGATGGAGTCGACATCGGCGATGACGGGGTCGGCGCACAGATGCTGCGTCACGTCGAGCGTGAGCTGCACGCCCGGCGACAGCCGGGCCATGCTCTCGTCGTAAGCGATCTTGAAGTAGAACGCGCGGTTTCCCTGACGCAGAACCAGGGCGGCGGCGACCGGCTGCGGACCGCGCGACAGCGTCACCACCTCGGCCATGCCTTCGGCGGCGAGCTTCTGCATCGCCGAACGCACGAACGCGGCGTCGCCGGCATCCTGGGCCAGCGCAGTTCCGCGCGTGCCCTTCCAGCCGGAATCCTCGAGCGAGAGAAAATCGTCGAGCGCGCGCGCCACTCCGGCGGGGCCGCGCGCCACCGTGAAGCTGACTTCGCCGTCGTCGGCGAGCCGGTTGCGCTGGCGGCGCAGCTCTTTCAGTTTCTTGGCGCCGAGCGCATCGCGCAGCAATTCCGCGCCGTCCTGCGCGGCGTCGAGCAGAGCGCGCTCGTGACGAGCCATGACGCGCGGCGCAACGAAGCGCGACGAAGCGCGACGAAGCGCCTGGGCGGCGGCGCCTTCGACCGGCAGGCAGGGAAACATCACCGCGGCGGCACCTGCCGCGCTGGCTGCTTCGAGCAAGCCGGAGGCTGCAGCATCGCAGGCGTCGCGATCGAGCAGCGGCGTGGTGAGCGGCGCATAGGCCTCCCAGCCAACCAGAACCGGCAGCGGCAGCCGCAGCGCCGACCAGGCGGACGCGACCGGCGCCATGCCAATCAGCCGTTGCCGGTCCGGACCGTCCCAGACCAGCAGCGCGCGGGCGCCCGATTTCCGGACCACGTTGGCGTCGACAGCGCGCGCCCATCCGGGCAGGTAGAAAGCATTGGGCTCGATTGCGCAGGCGGCGAGTTGTGCCCAGGCCCGCACCGGCACGCTGGCGAGCGGAACGAGTTCGCCTGCGGCGCGAACCGTGCCGCTGCCGTGCCGCGCAGCAAGGCGCGGCAGCGCATCATCGCGCGACGCCGTAAAGCTGTCGGCTGCCAGACTGTCCAGCGACATCCGTCCTTGCCCTTCTTCCGGCAGGCAGAAAGCCAGACCAGTGCTTAAGTTCGGGGAAAGACGACCGCGCAAACGCGGGCTGGCGGAGAACGCGGTTAAGGCCGCGCTTCCGCAATGCCGCGCATTTTATCGATTGGGGAACCGGCAACGTGGCAGCTTGCTTGACGAACCGGGCGCTGCCGCGCCAGTTTGCCCCGCAACCGCCCTGACGGGCGCTAATTCAACTGATTATTCAGCATGATGCGCAGCTACCTGGATTTCGAGAAGCCGGTTGCCGAGCTGGAGGCCAAGGTCGAAGAGCTGCGCGCCATGCAGGATTCGGGCGGCGCCGTCGCGATCGCCGAGGACATTAACCGGCTGGAGGCCAAGGCCGCCGAGGCGCTGCGCGATCTCTATGCGGTGCTGACGCCGTGGCAGAAGACCCAGGTGGCGCGGCACCCGCAACGGCCGCATTGCCTCGACTACGTCCATGCCCTGATTGCCGACTTCTGTCCGTTTGCCGGCGACCGCAAGTTCGGCGACGACGACGCCATCGTCGGCGGGTTCGGCCGCTTCCGCGGCGAGAGCATCTGCGTGATCGGTCACGAGAAAGGCTCGACCACCGAGAGCCGCCTCAAGCACAATTTCGGCATGGCGCGGCCCGAAGGCTACCGCAAGGCGGTGCGGCTGATGGACATGGCCGACCGATTCAATGTTCCCGTCCTGGCGCTGGTGGACACCGCCGGGGCGTATCCGGGGATCGACGCGGAGGAGCGCGGCCAGGCCGAGGCGATCGCCCGGTCCACCGAGGCCTGCCTCAATCTGGGAGTGCCGAACGTGGCGCTGGTCCTGGGCGAAGGCGGTTCCGGCGGCGCCATCGCAATCGCCACCGCCAACCGCGTGCTGATGATGGAACACGCCATCTACAGCGTGATCTCGCCGGAGGGCGCCGCCTCGATCCTGTGGCGCGACACCACCAAGGCGCAGGACGCCGCCACCAACATGAAAATCACCGCCCAGGACCTGGAAAGGCTCGGGATTATCGACCAGATCGTGACCGAGCCGCTCGGCGGGGCGCACCGCGATCCGGCCGCCGCCATTGCCGCCGCCGGAGAGGCCATCGCGGCCGCATTCGACGGCCTCAAGGGACTGGACCGGGACGCCGTGCGACAGCAGCGCCGCGACAAGTTCCTGGCGATCGGCCGAGGCCTGAGCTGACGGCTGTTGGGGGCGCCGGACCAGGGAACCGGAAAAGACCGTGCAAAACCGCCAAATTGTGGAAATTCGGTATTATTTTCCCGGCGCTTAGCCACAATTTTACCGTTCGTTCATCTTACCGGTGCTCAATCGAAAAGCGCCACCCGGCCTGGGTTCTTGCGGACTGAAGGCACAGGGTTTATCGATTTTCGACCGACGTCTGGGGAAGCCGGCGTCGCCGCCACCGGTTGGGGGAGTGTCGCGTTGATACGAAGCCCGCGCGTTCGATCGCTTCTGGCGTCGGCAGCGCTCGTCGCCGCGATTTCGCTTGGCGGCTGCAACTCCAACGGAATTCTGCCGACCAACGGCAAGGCGATGGCGCCGCTGTCGGTCCGCATGCTGTCCGACATGGAAGCCAAGAACATGGACAAGGAATCGCCGATCCTTGTCCGCGTCTTCAAGGAAGAATCCGAACTCGAGGTCTGGAAGCAGGATCGCAGCGGCCGGTTCGCGCTGCTGAAGACCTATCCGATCTGCCGCTGGTCGGGTGAGCTTGGCCCGAAGATCAGGGAGGGCGACCGTCAGGCGCCCGAGGGCTTCTACACCATCACCCCCGGCCAGATGAATCCGAACTCGCAGTTCTATCTGGCGTTCGATCTCGGCTACCCGAATGCGTACGATCGCGCCCACGGACGCACCGGCGCGCACCTGATGGTGCACGGCGACTGCTCGTCGCGCGGCTGCTACTCGATGACCGACGAGCAGATCTCGGAAATCTACGCGCTCGGCCGCGAGGCCTTCTTCGGCGGCCAGCGCGCGTTCCAGGTGCAGGCCTATCCGTTCCGCATGACTGCGGACAATCTCGCCAAGCATCGCAACTCGCCGCACATGGCGTTCTGGAAGATGCTCAAGCGCGGCAACGACCATTTCGAAGTCACGCGGCTCGAGCCGAAGGTCAACGTCTGCGAGAAGCGCTACGTCTTCGACGCCGAGCATCCCGACGATCCGAACAAGCCGCTGGCGTTCCGCGCCGGCGCCAAGTGCCCGGCGCATGTGGTCAACGAAGAGGTCATGGCCGCTGTCAGGGACAAGCAGCGCCGCGACGAGCTTGAAACCGCCAGACTCGCGGCGCGCGGCGTGCCGACCGCGCCGGTGCGCACCGGCGCCGACGGCGGCATGCACCCGGTGTTCGTTGCCGCGGTGAAGCGCAACGAAATCGGCGTGACGCCGGCGCCGTCGTCCTTCTCGCTCGCTGCGGTGCCCGGCACGATTCCCGCCACGGTGCGCCCGCCGCGCATTTCGGAGCTTTCCGGCTCGGCGGCCGCCACCGGCCAGCCGATCACGCCTGCGCCCGGTGCCTCGCATTCCGTCGACGGCGCGCCGATGCGCGCGGCGACGCCGGAAGCGCAGCCGGTCCGCGTCGCCTCGGCGGATTCCGCGGCGTCCGCTCCGTCCGGCAACACCGGCTCGACCGGCAACTTCTTCTCCAGCATGTTCTCGTCGGGCTCCGGCGGCAGCGACAACAGCATGATCGACCGCGCAGCCCGGCTGATGGGCCTGGCCGACGACGAGAAGAAGCCGGCGGCCGCAGCGACGGCGAAGCCGAAACCGCCGGCCCGCGTGGCTGCGCGCCCGGCGCCGAAACCGGTTTCGAAGCCCGCGCCGGCTCCGGCGCAGTCGTCCTCGACCGGTTCCGGATCGTCCAACGGCGCAATCCGGCCGCAGCCGGCTCAGACCGAGTGGCCAAGCCCCGCCCCGACCCGGCCGGCAGCGGCGCCCGCCGGCAGCGGCGCCATCGCCGGTGCCGCTCCCGTGGTGCCCGCGGGCACGTTCGACAATCGCTGGTCGGCGTTCCGGTAAATTCGTTCTTCGACTGTCACACTGTCGCATTGCCCCGCACGAGCGGGGCATCGCATTGTCGGAGACGCGTTGCGCGCGAATTGCGCCGCGAGTGCTAAAATGCACGGCACACATCAAGGGGGAGACGCCATGCAGACAATCATCAGAACGCCGCGTTGCGCCCGCGCCTGGAGCACCGCCGCACTTGCGCTTGCCGCCGGCGTTTACGGGCTTGCCACAACCGTGCCGGCACAGGCGCAGGGCACTCAGAACTGGCCGCAGCGCAACGTGCGCTTCATCCTGCCGTTCGGCGCGGGCAGCGCCACCGACATCGCGGCGCGTCTGTTCGGCGAGAAGCTCGCCAACAAGTGGGGCAAGGCGGTGGTGATCGAGAACCGCCCGGGCGGCGACGGCCTCGTCGCCATCAATGCGTTCCTGTCGGCCAGCGACGACCACGTGCTGCTGTATGCCTCCAGCGCATCGTTCATGGCGCATCCCTACACACAGGAGAAACTGCCCTACGTGCTGGAGCGCGACCTGGCGCCGATCGCGCAGGTCGCGGACACCGTCGTCACCGCGAGCGTGCCAACGGCATTGGGCGTCACCACCGTCAAGGAGTTCGCGGCGCGCGCCAAGGCGGAGCCCGCCAAGATCAACGTGGCGGGCGCGGCCGGCGTGCCCGAATTCGCCGTCACCGCGTTCGTGAAGTCCGAGAACCTCGGCGTCACCAAGGTGCCGTACCGCGACGTGGTGCAGGCCGGGCGCGACCTCGCCGAGAACCGCATCCAGTTCCTGCTGTCGTCCTATGCGGTGGTGCGGCCGCACATCCAGTCCGGCAAGGTCAAGGTCGTCGCGGTGGGCGGCCGGCAGCGCAGCAAGGTGGCGCCCGACGTCCCGAGCGTGGTGGAGACCGGATACACCGCACTGGTCACTGAAACCACGTCGGGGCTTTACGGGCCGAAGGAGATGCCGCTGGCACTTCGCGAGCGCATCGGCGCCGACGTCGTCGAGGCGATGAAGGACGAAACCGTGTCGTCGCGCATCGCCGCCACCGGACAGGACATCCGGCTCGGCGGACCGGCTGTGCTGACAGCCACGCTGAAGCAGCAGGCCGACGCGACGGCGCGAGTTGCCAAGGTGCTCGGGATGCAGCCGAAGAGGTAGCCGGGCCAGACACACAAAAGGCCGCGGAGGGATTGCCTCCGCGGCCTCTTTTGTTGTCTCGCGCGGCTGTTACGCGTAACGCCCGTGGCAGTGCTTGAACTTCTTGCCTGAGCCGCACGGGCAGACCTCGTTGCGGCCGACCTTGCCCCAGGTGGTGGGATCGTTCGGATTGCGGTCCGCGGCCGCCCGGGGCGTGATGCCGGCCCGCGCCAGCGTTTCCGCTCCGGCTTGCGCCAGCGCCAGTTCATCCTCGCCGGTCATCGGATCGATGTGATGGGCCTGCATCGGCGGCAGGCTCGGCATCTGCTGATCCTCGGGCGGCTGCTGCACAATCTCGACCCGCATAAGCTGCGATGTCACCGCCTCGCGCATGCTCGTGGTCATCGCCTCGAACAGGTTGTAGGCCTCCGCCTTGTATTCGTTGAGCGGATCGCGCTGGCCGTAACCGCGCAGGCCGATCACCTGACGCAGGTGCTCCAGCATCAGGAGGTGCTCGCGCCAGAGGTGATCGAGGGTCTGCAACAGGATCGATTTCTCGACGTAGCGGATCACCTCAGGGCCCCACTGCGCGACCTTGGCCGCCATGTGCTCGTCGGCGCGGCGCTGGATCCGCGACAGCAGTTCCTCGTCGGCGATGCCCTCTTCCCTGGCCCATTCGTCGATCGGCAGCTCGAAGCCGAGCAGCTTGGTGACCTCCTCCTTGAGGCCGGGCACGTCCCATTGCTCGGGATACGCATCCTCGGGAACGTGCTTCGACACCGCGTCCTCGATCACGGACTGGCGCATGTCGGCAACCGTCTCGGCGACGGTCTCGTCCTTCATCAGCTCGACGCGCTGATCGAAGATGACCTTGCGCTGGTCGTTCATCACGTCGTCGAACTTCAGGATGTTCTTGCGCAGGTCGAAGTTGCGCGCCTCCACCTTGGACTGCGCCTTTTCCAGCGCCTTGTTGATCCACGGATGGACAATCGCCTCGTTCTCCTTCAGTCCGAGCTTGGTCAGCATGCCGTCGAGCTTGTCGGATCCGAAGATGCGCATCAGGTCGTCTTCCAGCGACAGGAAGAACTTGGAGCGGCCGGGGTCGCCCTGACGGCCGGAGCGGCCGCGAAGCTGGTTGTCGATGCGGCGGCTCTCGTGGCGCTCGGTGCCGAGCACGAACAGGC
>CAZGSW010000088.1:0-5991 GCA_964528635.1 uncultured Rhodoplanes sp.
GAAAGAGGGAGGAGACGACAAGGAAGGCCTCGCGAGCCTCAAGTGCGCGGGCGATGACGCATGCTCGCGTGTGAGCAATTATACAGCGAGCAAAGCTGCCGGGCTGTTTGAAAATCGAAACCGTCGACCGATACGAAAAAGCCCTGCACAGGTGCAGGGCTTCCCGGTTCGTGCAGAGGCCGCTTCGTCAGTTGCGGCCGAGCAGTCCTGCCGCAAGCTCGCGATTGATCGTGATCAGCGAGGACAGTTTCTCCGGGCGCGGATCGTTCAGAACGGCGACGGTGTGGTTCATGACGAACAGTCCGAGGTTCGCCACGTTCTGACGGACTTCCTTCGGAAGCGGATTGCTGCCGTCGGTGACTTCGCTGAGAAACACCGACCAGAGCTTGCGGTTGTGCAGCAGCGCCTCGTCGAGTTGCCTGCGATCCGAGCCCCAGGCGTCGCGAATCGATTGCAGGCGCGCTGCTGCCTGCAACAGCAGGTTGGCCTCAAGGTCGCGCGGATTTGAAATCTGCTTTGAGACGTTTTTGTAGGCTTGTGCCGCGCTTTGCATGCTCGAAGAGGTCCTTTTCGTACGCAATCAATTTCTGGCTTTCTTTCAGTGCCTTATACACGTCCCCTGTTAAGATATGATTATTGATAACCTCGACAAACGCCCAGGTGCTCGGCGCCGCCTGCACGATTTCGCGCACCAGCGCGAAATAGGTCTCATGATGAGTCCGCGGGTCGCGCGACATATACATGAGCTGCACCGCCAGATAGATGCGCTTCGCAGGAGTGTCTGCGAGCGCCGGCGTCATGATGTCCTTCTCGCGCAGGATCGGTGTGGCGCCGTCGATCAGGATGCGGGTGCGCTGTCCGCAATTGGTCAGCGTGCATTCGCCGACGATGATGCGCTCGCCCGGCTTCAGTTCGACCTTCAGCGACATCGCTGATCTCCTTTTCTGGAGCGGCGCACGGAGCGCCGTGCTCGTTCCCGTTGCGGGAAAGGCCGCAGGCACCTGCAAATCCCGGGCGGCAATCGGGAGAGTGGTCCGTTGTGCTTTACGGAGCGTTAAGGCAGCCGGATATGAGAGGGCGGCCACGCATGCGCTTTCCGGGGGACTCCGAAAAGCAGAACGGCGGCACTTGCGTGCCGCCGTTCCGGTGTCGCGTTTGTTGCTTCGGCCTAGCCGAACAGACGGAGCACCGACTGGCTGGCCTGGGAGGCGAGCGACAGGGCGGTGGTCGACAGCTGCTGCCGGGTCTGCAGGGCGAGGAGGTTGGCGCCTTCCTCGTTGGAGTCGGCGAGCGTGAGGCTGTCCGCGCCGGTCTGCAGCGTGTTGATCATCGCCTTGGTGAAGTCCTGGCGGATCTGCACGGTCGACAGGTTGGTCGAGAACGCCTGGGCCTGCGAGCGCAGCGTGGTCAACGCGCCGGTCAGCTCCGAGGCGGCCGCGGTGATGTCGCCGGCGGCAGCCCAGTTGTTCGCCGCGCCGGCGATGGACAGGCCCGTCGAGTCGAAGTCCACACCGTCGATGGTGACGGTGGACGAGGCGTCTTCGTTGAGGGTAACCGTCAGGTCGTCGCCGGCCAGCAGGTTGATGCCGTTGAAGCCCGAGTCGGCCGCGAGCCCGTCGATCTGCTCGAGCAGGGCGTCGAACTGGGTGGCCAGGGTGGCGCGCACGTCGGTGTCGGAGGTCTGCTGCGCCTGCGAGATCAGCGCCTGCGCGGACTGGACGAGCTTGGTGATCGAGGTGATGCCGTTGTTGGCGGCCTGGATCGTGTTGATGCCGTTCGACATCGAGTCGAGCAGGTTGCCCAGGTCGCTCGCGCGGTTGGACAGGCCCTGCGCCGTGAAGAAGTTGATCGGGTTGTCGAGAGCGGAGTTGACGCGCTTGCCGGTCGCAAGCTTGGTCTGCGTCGACGTGATCAGGTCGGACGTCTTCTGCAACTGCAGAAGGTTGGCGCGGACGCCCGCCGTAAGAACGATATCAGCCATCGGAGTACCTTTCTGGTCCTATCCCCACACGGGAATTTTTTCGTGACGATCCCCACCGGATCGCCGACGGTCTTCGCATGGCCGGCGTAATGCGCCGTAAAAGAACATGGTTAACCAAATCCTGCCGGCCACATGCTTACCGGCGTGTTGAAATGCCGGGGCATCCGATTAAGGGGCGGGTAACGGATGCTCGCGCCCCCTCTGTCACGCCTTGATGTCTGCGTGCGGATTGCCGTCCGCCTCATCGGCAGGCTCCGCCGGCGGCAGCGAGTGATAGGCGCGCTGGCGCAGCAGCGCCTGATCGGGGTGGTCGCGCTCGATGGCGCGGACGTCGCGCTCACGGTAGATGACGTCGCGGCTGTCCGTATCCGTCACCAGATCCTGGGGTGCGTGGTCCGGCCTGTGGGCGGGGCCTTGCTCGCGACCGTCATCGGCGCCGCTGTGCTGGTCGCGGTCCGCGTCGCCCTGCAGGGCGGTCACGGCCTTGTCGCCGGTCGGAGGGATGTTGGCCGTCTGGCGCACCGCCACGGGATCGCGCAAAGCGCGGCTCCCCGCTGCCGGCATCGCCGGCTTGATGATGAAACTGCTGTCCATGCCGGAACTCCGGCGGCGCACCGCGCCGCGTGTTCGCGATCCGAATGCACTGGACTAACGCAACGCAACAAAGCTTAAGAAAGTCTAAAGCACGCGGCTGACGGCAAGCGGCTGCATGCTCGACGATGGAGGAGCCGCGGCGCGGCCGGAGGCGCCGTAGGCGCCGGGCGTGGCGCGGCGCGCCATTTCGTCGGAGACGCCGCGCATGATGCTCTCGGATACGGCGTGGGCGGTGGCGAGCACCGTCAGGTTCATCTGCAGCAGGGCGTGAAACAGGTCGTGCCGCTGGCGGAGCGCGGCGAACACCTCGGGCATGGCCCCCTTCAGGAAGTCCTGGCTGGCCTTCAGACGCGCAGCGTCGGTGAAGTAGAGCCGCGTCAGTTCGGACTTGGTCGGCTCCAGTCTGGCCGCCGCGGACAGGTCGCCGGCGCGCACGAGGGTGGTTTCCTCCTCGACCAGCGCCAGCAGGGCGTCCATGACGTCCATGACGTGCTTCATCAGCAACTCCGCCTCGGCGGTGTTGGTGACGCCTTGCGGCTGCATGGGTGCGTTTTGGCTCATCGGATTTCCTGTTGGGCCAGCAGGGTGCGCTGCACCTGATCGGCGACGCCGATGCCGCCGGCCTTGGCAAAGGTCTTGGCGTATTCGTCCACCAGCAGAGACCGCCAGACGCCTGCGGCCGGGCCGCCGCCGAAGGGGCCTTTGCCGATTCCCTCGAACGCGGTCTGCAGCATGCTGTTGAGGAACATCGCCTCGAATTCCTCGGCCGCGTTCACGGCCCGCGAGGGTTGGGCGCCCGCCTTCCTCGCCGCGAGCGCGTCGGCGGCAGCCGGATTAAGCTGCGGGGCCGGGAGTCCGGGGGCGGAGAGCATGTCCATCACATCACCTCGATGTCGGCCTGGACCGCGCCGGCTGCCTTGATGGCCTGCAGGATGGCGATCAGGTCGCGCGGTCCTACGCCGAGCGCGTTGAGCCCGTCGATCAACTGCTGCAGGGAGACGCCCTCGCGCACCATGGCGAGCTTCTTGCCGTCTTCCTCCACGCCGACCTGGGTGCGCGGGACCACGACGGTCCGGCCTTGCCCAAACGGTTGCGGCTGGCTGACCTGCGGGGTCTCCGAGATCGTCACGGTCAGGTTGCCCTGCGCCACGGCCACGGTGGACACCCGGACGTCGCGGCCCATCACGATGATGCCGGACCTTTCGTCGATCACGATCTTGGCCGGCAGGTCAGGCTCGATCTGCAACTGCTCGATCTCGGTCAGGAGAGCGACCACGTTGCCGCGGAAATTGGGGGGCACGCCGACCTGGACGGTGGATGAGTCCAGCGGCTCCGCGATCGGCCCGCCGATGAAATCGTTGATCGCCGCGGCAATCCGCTTGGCCGTGGTCAGGTCCGCATTCCGCAGCGCGAGGCGGACCTGGTTGAGCCGGTTCAGCGCGAACTCCACCTCCCGCTCGATGATGGCGCCGTTGGCGATGCGGCCGACCGTGGGAACGCCGCGGGTGATCTTCGCGGCGTCGCCCTCAGCCTGGAAACCTGCGATCGCCAGTGAACCTTGTGCCACCGCGTAGACGTTGCCGTCGGCAGCAAGCAGCGGGGTGACCAGCAGCGTGCCGCCGTTCAGGCTCTTGGAATCGCCAAGCGCCGACACGGTGACATCGATGCGAGACCCTTGAGTGGCGAATGCCGGCAGGTTCGCTGTGACCATGACCGCGGCAACATTGCCGGTGCGAAGCACCGAGCCGCGGATGTTCACACCGAGGCGCTCAAGCATGGCCTGCAGCGACTGCCGGGTGAACGGTGAGTTGTTGAGGGTATCACCGGTGTTGTTGAGGCCGACCACGAGGCCGTAGCCGATCAACTGGTTCTGGCGCACGCCCTCGACATTGGCGATGTCCTTGATACGTGAAGTCGCAACCGCCACGCGGGGCCCATCGGCCGCAGCCGGGGCGCTCACGAGCGTTACGATTACGGGCGTCGCCATGACGATGGCGAACAGCCGCCACAACGTCCTCTGCACCACATTCTCCCCAATGAGGTATCGGACCGACCAGGTGCTTTGCGAATGCCGTGCCAGCTTGCCCTCGTCCTTACCTCTCTGAAATCACAGCGTTTCTCCAACCGTTCCGGTTCGGGCCATGTGTCGTTACAGGACAGGACCTGCCGCCTCCCGGCAGAAAATGCCGGGCATTTACCCGGGATTAACCATGCGGGCCCACTTTGGCAGGCAGCCTGGGGCGGACTCCCGCAACAGTTGGGAATCTCGCAAATGCGCATCGTCGGACCGAACGCCACCGCCCGGACTGCGGGGCCTGCCGCGCCCCGGCGCGCGGCGGGTGGCGGTTTTTCGGTGGCCGAAAACGATGCGGCCAAGGCCTCGCAGCCCGTCGCAACGCTGCGGACCATCGGCGGCATCGATGCGCTGATGGCGCTGCAAGGCCAGGATGAGCCGGCCGAGCGCCGCCGCCGGGCTGTGACTCGTGGCCGCACCGCTCTGGATGCCCTCGATCAGCTCAAGGCCGAGCTTCTGGCCGGGGCACCCGCGTCTTCCACGATCATGCGGCTCAAGTCGGCGTCGGCCGAACTGACCATGGCGTCCGGCGACAACGGGCTCGACGGCGTTCTGGCGGAGATCGACCTTCGGCTGGCGGTCGAAATCGCCAAGATGACACCTCGCTGACAGCCCATTCTGCGAGCAATTCCGGCCCAAAACCGGCCGCCTATTTTCCCCGCTTGTCCGGCCCATCCCACCGCACTATAAGCTCGCCCCGCGAGCAGGGAGGCTCGCGGCGTTCGGGTGGGGTCGGAATGAAGAACAAGAATGGTAACAAGAGCATAGGCGACGTGAAGCGCAACGGCATCAAGCCCGCTGCGGGCGGTCCAAACGGCAGGCTGGCCGCGCCGGGGCAGGGCGCGAAAGCCACCAACGGCCATACCGCTGCGGCCGACAAGAAAGGCTATCGTCCCAACGAAAAAGAGCCGTTCATGAACGAGCGGCAGAGGGATTATTTCCGCGATCGCCTGCTGGCCTGGCGGGAAGACATCCTCAAGGAGGCGAAGGAAACCCTTCAGCACCTCCAGGACGAAAACCAGAATCATCCGGATTTGGCTGATCGCGCTTCGTCGGAGACCGATCGGGCGATCGAACTGCGGGCGCGCGACCGGCAGCGCAAGGTGATCAGCAAGATCGACGCGGCGCTGGCGCGTATCGAGGACGGAACCTACGGATACTGCGAAGAAACCGGCGAGCCGATCGCGCTGAAGCGCCTCGAGGCCAGGCCCATCGCCACTCTTTCTGTCGAGGCGCAGGAACGCCACGAACGCCGCGAGCGGGTCTACCGCGACGATTAGGGCGACCTGCCGTGCAGCAATACCGCGAGGCCGGGCCCGGAGCCCGGCCTTGTCGTATGGTC
>CAZGSW010000088.1:6091-16904 GCA_964528635.1 uncultured Rhodoplanes sp.
CCGGCGGGGAGAGCCGGAGGCCGCTGAAGCCGCCGCCCGCTCGCATGCGGAACGGCGTGGGAGCTCTGACGGCGGGCCGTCGATGGCCCGCCGCGTGACCGGTTTGGTTAGAACGGCAGGAGCACGTCCAGCGCCTGCTGCCCGTAGCGCGGCTGCTGGACATCGGTGAGCTGTCCGCGGCCGCCGTAGGCGATCCGCGCCTGCGCGATCTTGCTGGAGTCGATGGTGTTGTCGCTTTCGATATCCTCCGGACGGACGATACCGGCGACGATGAGTTCGCGAATCTCGAAGTTGACCCGGATCTCCTGCTTGCCCTCGACCACAAGGTTGCCGTTGGGCAGCAACTGGGTGATGACCGCGGCTATGTTGGTCATCAGCTCCTCCTTGCGGTCGATCGTGCCTTTGCCGTCGCTGGATCCGCTGGAGTCCGCCGTGAAGATGCGCCCCGGCACAGCGACCTTGTTCAGCGGCGCCCACAGCGTGTTGCGCCCGAAGAAGTTGTCGACCCCGGAATCCTCGCTGTTCTTTCGGCTGCGGCCGGATTCGTTTTCCAGCGTCGCCTTGTCGGTGATCTTCACCTTGACGGTGAGGATATCGCCGACCTGATGAGCGCGCTGGTCCTTGAAGAAGGCGCGGGAGCCGTTGCGCCACAATGAATTGGGGCTGTAGGACGCCGGCTGCGGCGTCGGCATGGGCATGTGAACCGGCTTGTAGCCCGGCTGCGACGTCGGGTTTTCGATCGCCGACAGGCTCGGCTGCTCGTTGAGCGAAGCGATCCGCTCGAGCGAACTGCAGCCTGAAAGCATGGATGCAGCGAGCATCAGGGAAAGGATCGGAGAGGGACGCAAGTTCATCATGCTGACGCTCACTGGGCGCGGGCGCGCCGGTTGGATTCGGGAACCACCGCGGCCGCAACGCGCGGCGCCGTGGCGCTGACGACGACCCGACCGGGGCCGGCGACGGTGGCCTGCACGGTCCGGTTGGACTGGATGTTGAGAACGTTGACCAGATCGCCGGCCGCGCCCGCTTCAAGCGCCTTGCCGCGAATCGTGAGGAAAATTCCAGGCGCTTCGTACACGATGGTCACGGACTCGTTGCGGGTGACCAGGTCGGCCCTGATGAGGTCCCCGCGCCGCAGGATCAGGCCAGCGCGCAACGGCCGCTTCGCGGACAATCCGACTGCATCGTCGGCGGAGATGGCATCAGTCCCGGTTTCGGTCTTCGGACGCCGTTCGATGACAATGTCGGAATCCCGGATCACGTCGCCGCGCGAAAGGCTGCGCGCCAGCGTCGCGGCCTCGACCGTCTCGGAGACATTGCCGGTAAATCGCAGTGGCAGACGGCGCGCAGTCGCGCTTCCCGGAATTTCGAACGACACGTCGAACCGGCCGGACCGTGGCTCGAAGTTCATGCGCGCAATCAGGAGATCGGAGGTCGCAGCGGCTTCGATGTGCAGCGTGCGCACCTCGCGATCGAATGAGATCGAGAGATTTCTGGATTCTCCGAATCCGTGCTGGCCTGCGACTGCGCGTGCGATCCGGTCCTGAATGTCCTCGATCGTGATGGCGCGGCTGAGCCGTGTCACCACGACTTCCGACAGGCTGGCGGTGTCGATGTCTGTGATGTTGTGCGCCTTGAGTGCATCGACGATGCGATCCGCCTGCACCGAGCCGGTTTGTCCGAGATCGGGCGCGCGGAACACCGCAATGTCGGCCGCAGGGCCGGCATTGTCGACCAGGTCGCCGATCCGCACGATATCGGCGGTCACGGTCACCAGCTCCTTGAGTTTCGGCTGCGCAGCGGAGTCCTGGGCAGCCGTTACGCCGGAGAGAGCGATCAGGAGCGCGGCACCGGCTATGATGTTGCGGATCATGGCGGCTCCTCAGCGCATCAGGTTGGACGTCGCCGACAGCATCTGATCCGCTGCGGTGATGACCTTGGCATTCATCTCGTAGGCGCGCTGTGCGGCAATCAGGTCGGATATTTCGCTCACCGCCTCGACGTTGGCCTGCTCGAGGTTGCCCTGCTGCAGGTTGCCGAAACCATCGACGTTGGGTTGGCCGTTGATCGGAGTGCCGGACGCCGGTGTATCGAGGTAGAGGTTGTCACCCAGCGCCTGCAGGCCCGCCTTGTTGACGAACACCGACAGCTCGATCTGTCCGATCTGGGTCGGCGTGGTCTGGCCCGGCTGACTCACCGACACCTGGCCCTGCTGGTTGATGGTGATGCCGGACGAATTCTGCGGCACGGTGATGCCCGGCTGCAGGACGTAGCCCTGCGCGGTCACGAGCCGGCCCTGGGCGTCGAGCTCGAACGAGCCGTCGCGCGTGTAGGCGGTGCGGCCGTCCGGGAGCAGGATGCGGAAGAAGCCGTCGCCGCGGATTGCGACGTCGAGATCCTTGGTGGTCGGCATGATGTTGCCCTGGCCCATGACGCGGGGCGTGCCGACCGTCTTCACGCCGGAGCCGAGTTCGATGCCGACCGGCAGAATGTTGCCCTGATCGGAGGTCTGGGTGCCAACCCGCCGGACGTGCTGATAGAGCAGATCCTGAAATTCGGCCCGCTGCTTCTTGTAGCCGGTGGTCCGCATGTTGGCGATGTTGTTCGAGATGACCTGGACGTTGAGTTCCTGGGCCATCATGCCGGTCGCCGCGGTGTGGAGTGCGCGCATTGCGGAGTCTCCCCTGGATTACGTGCGGCGCTAGGCCGGAACTGCGGCAAGGCGATCGATCGCGTCTTTGCGCAACTCGCCCTGCTGTTGAAGGATGCCGGCCACCTGGCCGTAGGCACGGGTCAATTCGATCATGCGTGTCATCTCGACCACCGCGCGAACGTTGGATTTCTCCAGCGCACCCTGCTGGATGCGGGTGCCGACCGCAGGCGGCTCGGGCACCATGTCGGCCGGTGCGCTGAACGTCGTGGCGCCGTCCTTCATCAGCCGTTGCGGATTCGCAAACGTAACGATCCTGAGCCGGCCACGGCTGGAGTCGGTGTTGGTCGCACCTTCGCGCACGCGAATCGTGCCGTCCGGATTGATCACGATGTCGCGGTCGGCCGGAGCGAACTGCACCGGTCCGTTCTCGCCAAGAACCGCGTCGCCGGTTGTGGTGACGAGCTGGCCTTGCGCGCTGAGCTGAAGCGCGCCGTTGCGCGTGTAGCGCTCGCCGCGCTCGGTTTGCACCACTATGAAGCCTTCGCCTTCGATGGCGACGTCAAGCGGGTTTCCGGTCTGCTGGAGGCCGCCCTGGCTCATGTCGTGCCAGGTCATGGAGTCCTGGACGAAGCTCATCCGCCGATCGCCCGGTGCGAATGCGCCGTCCCGTGCGCCGCTCTGGACGTACTCCGAGAACACCGCGCCATCGGACTTGAAACCCGTGGTGTTCAGGTTGGCGATGTTGTTGGCCACGAGGTCCAGTTCGCGTCGCAGCACGGTCTGCCGCGACAGGCCAATGAGAAGCGTGTTCTCCATCATCGGGTCTTCTCCCCTGATGCGACGGCGGACCGTCCTCCCAGACGATCCCTCCGCGCGTGAGCTGCGTTCTCCCAAACGTCAGCCCGTCAAACCGGTTGCAGACCCCGTGCCAACGGAAAAGGACAAATTAAATCAATATGTTGTATCGATTTCCGGCCGGCGAAGGGGAGGCAAGTTCGACCGCTTTGCCGCTTCAACCGGGCAAAAAATTCCACACAAATCTTGCGGGAAAGTATCCGTTAACCATACGCCCGTACCGTCGGTTCCCAGAAGGCGCCTGCGTTGCAGGCGGATCGCGCGCCGTTTGTCACCGAGTGCGTCCGTGGAACTTCCGAGGCATCAAGATGGCATCCAGGCCAAAAGCGAAAGCCGACGCTCAGGACGATGCGCCAGCCGATGGCGACGGTGAGGGGCAGGCTGCCAAGAAGCGTTTCGCTCTGCCTTCGATGAAGATGCTCATCATCGCCGGTGCCGGGTTGCTTGTGCTGACCGGTGGCGGCGGCGCGGCCTACTACAAGTTCGTCAAGGCGCCTGCCCAGGCAAAGGCTGCTGCGGAGAAGCCCAAGCCGCTTGCCTTCGTCGACCTGCCTGAAGTGCTGGTGAACCTGTCGAGCACCGACTCCGACCGCGCGCACTACCTCAAGGCCAAGATCGTCCTCGAACTGGCCGACCAGAACATGATTGCGCAAATCCAGCCGATCATGCCGCGCGTCATGGATTCGTTTCAGACCTATCTGCGCGAATTGCGGGCCAGCGATCTGGATGGTTCGGCGGGTCTCTACCGGATGAAGGAAGAGCTGACCCGCCGCGTCAACGTGGCGATCGCGCCCGGCAAGATCAACGCCGTGCTGTTCAAGGAAATCATCGTCCAGTGACGGACTGAGCAGCATCTGATGGCGGACAAAGAAAAAATCGACCAGGAGCAACTGGCGGCCGAGTGGGGCCTCGCGCTCGACTCCGACGCCGCGGCGACGGCTGCGGCGGCGCCGGGAGGTGCTGGCGAAACTCCGACCGGCGATGACACCGGTGCCCAATGGGCCGCCGTGGCGGACGACAGCGCCAAGTTTTCGCAAGGCAACAAAGGCGGCACCGAGCGGGTGCTGAGCCAGGATGAGATCGATACGTTGCTCGGCTTCAGCCCTGCAGACGTGTCGCTCAATGACAATTCCGGCATCCGCGCCATCATCGATTCTGCGATGGTGTCGTACGAGCGTCTGCCGATGCTGGAAATCGTCTTCGACCGGCTGGTCCGGTTGATGACGACGTCGCTACGAAATTTCACGTCCGACAACGTCGAAGTGTCACTCGACCGCATCACGTCGGTGCGGTTCGGCGACTATCTGAATTCGATCCCGCTGCCTGCGATCCTCTCCGTGTTCAAGGCGGAGGAATGGGACAACTTCGGGCTGATGACCGTCAATTCCAGCCTGATCTATTCGATCATCGACGTGCTGCTCGGCGGCCGCCGCGGCCAGACCGCAATCCGGATCGAGGGGCGGCCCTACACGACGATCGAAACCAGCCTCGTGAAGCGAATGATCGAGGTCGTGCTGGCCGATGCGGAGCTTGCATTCAAGCCGCTGTCGCCCGTGAAGTTCAACATCGACCGTCTGGAGACCAATCCGCGCTTCGCGGCGATCTCGCGGCCCGCCAACGCGGCGATCCTGGTGCGGCTCCGTATCGACATGGAAGACCGGGGCGGTGAGATCGAACTGCTCCTTCCGTATGCGACCATCGAGCCGATCCGCGGCGTTCTCCTCCAGATGTTCATGGGCGAGAAGTTCGGCCGCGATCCGATCTGGGAAGGCCATCTGGCCACGGAGATCGGTCAGGCCGAGATTGCGGTCGACGCGGTGCTTTATGAATCCAAGCTGCCGCTGCGGCGAATGATGAATCTCGACGTCGGCGACACGCTGATCCTCGAATTGAAACCCGATGCCATGGTGTCGGTGCGCTGCGGCGATGTGACTCTGAGCGAGGGGCGCATGGGCCGGGTTGGCGATCGTGTCGCTGTGCGGGTGGCGAAGCCGCTGCGCAGGCCGCAGACGACGTTCGCCATGTTCGAGAAGGCCGACGAATCCAACCTGGGGATGGAATCGCAGTGATCAACATTCCGCTGACTATCGAAGCGCTGGTTTCGGTGCTGCTGCTGCTGACCATTCTCTATTGCGTGCGGCTGAACGCCCAGCTCAAGCGGTTCAAGGCCGACGAAGGGGCGATGCGGCGCACGATCGCCGATCTGATGGCCGCAACCGAGAATGCGGAGCGCGCGATTGCGGGATTGAAGACGACTGTCAGGGAAACCGAAGATACGCTGGGCGAGCGGCTGCGGTGTGCCGAGCAGTTTTCCGCAGACATCGTGCGCTACACCGACGCCGGCGCGGACGTGCTGGCGCGCCTTGCGCAGATCGCCGGCGTTCACGTGGCTCGCACCGGATCGCCGCCGCCCGAGGTGGTGCCGGCCGTCGATCCCAGGACGATCGCGGCTGCGGCGCAAGCCTTCGCCGAGCGGGCAAGGGCGCGCATCAAGGGCATGGCGGCATGAGGTCGCTCGGCGGCATCCGGCTGATCCCGGTGGTGCTGATAGCCGCCGGAGCCTTGCTGGTGCTCAAGATGAGCGGGATCTGGTTCGAGGGCGGTTACACGCTCGGCGACCGGCTGAGCCGCGGCGAGACCATCACCGTCACAACAGTGCCTGCTTCTCCTGCTACGCAGATGCGGTCGCCGGCGGAGCCGTTGCAGGTGGCGTCGTCGCGCCCGAAACCTGACTCTCGGTCATGGGCGCAGGAGATGTTCAATTACCCGGCCTCCACGCGGTCAGCGGCGCCGGCGCCCGAGGAGCCCAGGGAAACGGTGATCATCACCGGCTCGGTCGGCGCGGCCAAGGGCGAGGAAAAGGCCGAGAACCCGGGCTCCGGGGAGGCGGCAGGCAAGGACGCCGCCAGCAAGGACGCCGCCAAGGACGGCACAAAGCCGTCGGCCAAGGACGCCAAAGCCGACACCAAAGCCGACCCCAAGGCCGCCCCCCGGGAGAACGGCAAGCCGGTCCCCGGCAAGGTCGATCTCGGGGCAAAGCCGCAACCCCGCATGCCGTCGACGGCGGAGCGGGCCGTGCTGGAGCGCCTGCTGGAGCGGCGTCAGGAGCTCGACGCGCGCGCGAGAGAGATTGAATTGCGCGAGACCATGCTCAAGGCCGCGGAAAAGAAACTGGAAGAGAAACTGGCGGCGATCAAGGACAAGGAATCCGGCCCGGAAAGCGGGAGGGACAAGGCGGAAGCGGCCCGCTTCAAGGGGCTTGTCACCATGTATGAGGCGATGAAGCCGAAGGAGGCCGCCAAGATCTTCGACCGGCTCGATCTGAGAATCCTTGCCGAGGTGGCAGGACAGATCAATCCGCGGAAAATGTCGGAAATTCTCGCGCAGATGTCGCCGGAAGCCGCGCAGAAGCTGACGGTCGAGTTTGCGTCCCGCGACGGTGACCGCAGCCAGAAGCCCGCCGATCTGCCGAAGATCGAAGGCCGTCCCACCGGCGGCTGACGTCCGGCCGGCAACGGTTCGTTAATCTGAATATTCCGTTCACGCGGCGTTAAACGCCCTGGCCTAGGGTCACGGTCAGGTCCTGCGTATGCGTGTGTTGAGTGTGAACGACATCATTCCAATAGAGTCCACGCTGCGGCGTGGCAAGATGCCCGGCGCGGCACGGCAGTGCTGCATTCTGGCTGCCGCCTTCGCGCTGTTCGTGCTGGCGGCGATCCTGGTGCCGTTCGCGGCAGCGGCGCAGACGGTGCGCGGCGAGGCGACGCTCAGCACCGCAAACGGCTACGGACGCATCGTCTTCCGCCTGACCGAGGAGGTCGAGGCGCAGGTGCGGGTCACCGGCAGCATCCTGACGATCTTCTTCAAGAAGCCGGTCGACGTGCAGGTCGACCGCATCAACGCCGGGGCTTCCGACTATATCGGCGCGGCGCGCCGCGATCCGGATGGCCGCGCCATCCGCTTTGCGCTGGCGCGCAAGTTCAGGGTCAACTCGATCGCAGCATCGGAGCGCTTCTACGTCGACCTCGTTCCGGAAGGCTGGACCGGCGAACTTCCGGGCCTGCCGCAGGAGGTGGTCGAGGAGCTGGCGCGGCGGACCCGCGAGGCGGAGAAGGGCGCGCGCGAGCGCGCCGAGCTGGCGCAGTTGCGCAAGGTCCGTCCCGTCAACGTGCGGGTCGCCAGGCAGCCGACCTTCACGCGCTACATCTTCGAACTGCCGGAATTGACCGGCGTTACCACCGACCGCGGCAAGGACGGCCTGACGCTCAGGTTCGCGCGGCCGCTGCGTTTCGATCTCGCCGACGCCAAGCTCGTCCGCGCCGACGGCGTGAGCCAGGTCGATGCCTCGCTCGATCTGGAGAGCGCGCAGGTCAAATTCGTCTTCTCCGGTCCGGTCGACGTCAGGAATTTCCGCGAGGACTTCAACTTCGTCGTCGACGTCAGCCCGATCGAGGCAAAGCCGCCGCAGGTTCGCGGCGATGCCGCGCCCGCCCGCCCGGTTCCGTCTGCGAGCCCGCTTGATGTCGAGGCGCCCCAGACCGTCCCGGCCAGGGCCGCAGGCGGGTCAACGCCGCCGCCGCGCGTGACGCCATCCCCTCCGTCGGCGCGCGCCATGCCGGGCGCCGGAGCCGAACAACCCGAGGCCAAACCGGAGGCGGCTGCGCCGCCGGCGCCGGCCGCACCGGCAGTCGAGAAGGCCGAGGCCGCCAGCAAGCCCGCGGCAGATCGTCCGGATTCGCCGGAGAAGCCGCCGGCCGCCGAGAAGCTCGCAGCCGAGAAGCCTGCTGCTGCCGACAAGCCTGTCGCTGAAAAGCCCGAGACCGCCGACCGTCCGGCGGTGGAAAAACCGAAGGCGGCCGAGCGGCAGCGCGATGCCGCGCCAACGGCGGTCGCGGAGCTGCGCCGGCAGGGCGACAGCATCCGCGTGCGGCTGTCGTTCCCGGCGCCGACGCCCGCTGCGGTGTTTCAGCGGGGCTCGACCGTGTGGATGGTGTTCGACAGCACCGCAAAGATCGACACTGCCGCGATTGCCGCAGACGCCAGCCGGACCTTGAGCGGGACGTCGCTGTTCAGGGCGGGGCAGGCGCAGGTGCTGCAACTCAAGCTCGCGCGTCCCCGCCTCGTCAGCGCCACGTCCGACGGCAACGCGTGGACCGTCACCATCGGCGGCCAGGTGGAAGAGCCGACCAAGGCATTGGTGATGGGCCGCAACATCGTCGGTCCGTCCAGGACCAGCGTCACCATCCCGTTCGAGCAGCCGGGCGCGTTGCACCGGATTGAAGACCCCGAGATCGGCGACGCCGTGTTCGTCGTCACCGGTTTCGGCCCCGCACGCGGGTTCGTGAAGGCGCACGAGTTCATCGAATTCAAGACCCTGGCATCGACCCACGGCGTGGCCATCCAGCCGCACGCCGACGATCTCGCCGTCACTATCGCCACAGACAAGATCGAGGTCGGCCGCCCGCGCGGGCTGACGCTGTCGGAAGCGCCGGAAATCGGGCGCCGCATCAGCATCACCCGCTCCGTGACATTAGACCGGCAACTGTGGAACTTCGACCGCGATGCCAACTTTGCCGAGCGGCAGCGCGAGCTGATCACCGGAGCGGCCAGCGCGCCGCCGGCCAGGCGATCCGCCACCCGGCTCGATCTCGCGCGCTTCTATCTGGCGCGCCAGCTTTTCACCGAAGCCAAGGCCGTGCTCGACGTGGTCATTCAGGACGACCGCGCCAGCGCGGAAAACCCGACGGCGCTGGTGCTGCGGTCGGTCGCCAACATCATGCTCAATCGGGCCGAGACCGCGCTGAGGGACCTGGCGCATCCGCTGGTCGGAAACCAGCACGACGCACAGTTGTGGCGTGCGCTTGCCTACGTGCAGCAGCACAAGTGGTCCGAGGCGCGCGAGCATTTCCGGGAAGTCGACGGCTCGCTGGAGGGCCTGCCGGTCGAGCTGCAGCGTGTCGCCTTGCAGCAGCGCCTGCGCGCCGCGGTCGCGGTCGGCGATTTCGCGGGCGCTTCGGTGTGTCTCAACGATCTGGAGACGATCGGGGTCTCGTCCGTGCTCGAGCCGCAAATCGCGGTGCTGACAGGGCAACTGGCAGAGGGGCTTGGCCGCAGCAGCGAGGCGCTTGCGGCCTACCGCGCGGCAGCGGCGTCGCCGGACCGCATGGCGGCCGCGCAGGGCCGCTTGCGGGAGATTGCGCTGCGCCATGAACTTGGCGAGGCCGGCAGGCCGCAGGTCATCCAGGACCTGGAAAGCCTGAGCGTGGCCTGGCGCGGCGACGAGGTCGAGCTTGAAACTCTGCAGTTCCTCGGCCGGCTCTACACCGGCGATCAGCGCTATCGCGACGCATTCCAGGTGATGCGGACGGCGCTGGTGGTGCATCCGAGCGCCGAGGTCACGCGCGCGATCCACGACGATGCGGCGGCCACGTTCGATGCGCTGTTTCTGGAGGGGAAGGGCGAGGCCATGCCGCCGATCGATGCGCTCAGCCTGTTCTACGACTATCGTGACCTGACCCCGCCCGGGCGGCGCGGCGACGAAATGATCCGCCGGCTGGCCGACCGCCTCGTCGCGGTCGACCTGCTCGATCCCGCGGCCGAACTGCTGCAGCATCAGGTCGACAAACGCCTGCAGGGCGCCGCGCGCGCCCAGGTGGCGACCCGGCTTGCGGTGATCTATCTGCTCAACCGCAAGCCGGCAAAGGCGCAGGCCGTGCTCCGCGCGACGCGCAGCGGCAACCTCGCGAACGAGGTCCGCAACCAGCGCCTGCTGCTGGAGGCGCGCGCGCTGTCCGATCTGGGCCGCCACGAGCTGGCGCTCGAGGTGATCGAGCATGTCGAGGGCAGGGAAGCGATCCGCCTGCGCGCCGACATCCACTGGACCGCCAGGCGCTGGCAGCAGGCCGCGGAACAGCTCGAGCTTCATCAGGGCGACCGCTGGAAGCGGTTCGAGCCGCTCGACGCGCGCGAACTCGCCGACGTGCTGCGTGCCGGCATCGGCTACTCGCTGGCCGAAGACGCGATCGGACTGGGGCGGCTGCGCGAGCGCTATGCATCCAGGGTCGCCGACGGCGCCGACAAGCGCGCCTTCGATGCGGTGATGAACGGGCTGGGCCCCGGCAGCGCCGAGTTCCGCGACGTGGCACGTCTCGTCGCTGCCGCCGACTCGCTCGACGGCTTCCTGCGCGACATGCAGGAGCGCTATCCCGAGATGAACGTGCTGCCGCAGGAGACGCCGGGACAGCCGGTGGCCGGCAAGCCGCTGCCTGTGCCGAAGGCCGATCCGGACTCCACCGGATCGATCAC